>NZ_DASQPW010000250.1:0-13827 GCF_035643755.1 Stackebrandtia sp.
ACGATCGACATCGGGACCGTTGTCCGCCAACACCCCGGCGATGCCGA
The DNA here is from genome assembly GCF_035643755.1 of Stackebrandtia sp. NCBI lineage: Bacteria > Bacillati > Actinomycetota > Actinomycetes > Glycomycetales > Glycomycetaceae > Stackebrandtia > Stackebrandtia sp. Next base: position 48 of record NZ_DASQPW010000250.1, read on the forward strand.
CCACCGCGGCGCGCACCCGGGCCGGGTCCGCCCCGTCCAGCGCCTGCCGCACCGCCGTGGTCAGATTCGCCTCGGCGGTGGCGCGCCCGCGCGACACCGGGTTGCCGCCGCCCGCCTTGCCGCGGCCGAGCGTCCTGCCGTCCAGGTCCGCCAGCAGGGCGCGCGTGGAGGTGCCGCCCACGTCCAAGCCCAGGATGTAGTCCACGCGCAAGATCCTAGGACGCGCCGCCGCCGTCCCCGAATCCGAACTCACCGTGATCGAGCATGTCGGGAGCGTAGCGAATTATCTCAACTGTGAAAAGATTGCCCGCCAAGACTTGACGATGGCGCCGGAAGGTAAGAGTTTTACTCACACACATCAATGTGGTTCACGCAACGCGACGATGCGGAGAGGAACACAGGCCAGGCATGACCGATTCACGTGCGCCCGTTGACGCCGCGGTTGCCCCCGGCGGCGTCCTTGACCGGATCTCGCGGCTGGGCGGCGAGTTTTCCGAGGCACTGACGCGCGTGGCCGCCCAGGTCCTCGCCGATCCCACCGCCGCGGCGTTGTCCACCATTGTGGAGCTCGCCGAGCGCAGCGGGACCTCCCCGGCCACGGTGACCCGCTTCTGCCGCACCCTGGGCTACGACGGCTACGCCGCGCTGCGGGTGGCCATCGCGACCGAGACCGGCCGGGCCGAGGCCCAGGGCTCCGACGGCTGGCAGGTCGACATCGGGCGCGAGATCCGCCCCGACGACCCGCTGGAGCGGGTGCTGGGAAGCGTGCTGGCCGCCGAGATCGCCGCGCTCCAGGACACCGCGCACAGCCTGGACCTCGACGGCGTGGCGCGCGCGGCCGAGGCGATCGTGCGGGCCCGGCGGGTCGACATGTACGGCATCGACGGCAGCGCCCTGGTGATCGGCCAGCTCCAGATTCGCCTGCACCGCATCGGCATCCCCGCGTGGTCGTGGAGCGAGGTGCACGGGGCCCTGGCCTCGGCGGCGCTGTTGACCGGCGAGGACGTCGCCATCGGGTTCTCCCACTCGGGGACCACCTCCGAGACCGTGGAGATGCTGGCCGAGGCCGGAAGCCACGGCGCGCTGGCGGTGGCGGTGACCAGCTTCCCGTCCTCGCCCGTCGCCGAGGTCGCCGACATCGTCCTCACCTCGGCGACCCGCGCCAGCACCTCGCAGTCGGATGTGTTGGCGGCGCGGCATTCCCAGCTGCTGGTGTCCGACATCCTGTATCTCGCGGTGGCCCAGCGGGCCTTCCCCAGCATGGTCGCCGCCTTCGAAACCACCGCCCAGGCGGTGGCGGGGCACCGCAAGGACGGGCTGCCGCTGCACCAGTTCACTCCGATTGTCGGTGATCAAAAATGACGGCTACAGTGTGGCGACTCGGTGCGACATTTAGGACCAGAAAAGGACAGAAGCAAACATGAGCATCTCCGCCGACGCGTACGTCACCGCGCTGCGCGGCGTCATGGACCGCGCCATCGACACCCAGGTCGACGCCGTCAACGCCGCCGCCGACCGCATCGTGGCGGCGCTGTCCCGCGGAGGAATCCTGCAGGCTTTTGGCACCGGCCACTCCGAGGCGCTGTGCATGGAACTGGCCGGACGGGCGGGCGGACTGGTGCCGAGCAACCGCATCGCGCTGCGCGACCTGGTGCTGCGCGGCGGCGAATCCCCCGACCTGCTGTCCAGCGACAAGCTGGAGCGCGATCCCTCCATCGCGCGCAAGCTCTTCGCCCTGGCCGACCCCGCCGACGCCGACGTCTTCGTGATCGCCTCCCAGTCCGGCATCAACGGCTCGATCGTCGAGTTCGCCACGGCCGTCAAGGAAGCAGGTCACGACCTGATCGCCTTCACCTCCACCGAGCACTCCGGACGCACAGATTCCCGGCATCCGTCCGGACGCAAACTGGCGGACCTGGCGGATGTGGTGATAGACAACTGCGCGCCCTACGGCGACTCGCTCCTGCCGTTGCCCGATGGCGGTTCGGTGTGCGCCGCGTCGTCCATCACCTCGGCGCTTCTGGCGCAAATGGTCGTCGCCGAAGTCGTGCGACGGCAACTCGACGACGGACAGACACCCGTTGTGTATCTGTCCGCGAACGTCCCCGGCGGGGACACACACAACAACACCCTCGAGTCGCGATACGCCGGACGCATCCGGCGGGGAGCCTGACTCGAATCCTTTTAGGAGAAGAAATGACCCGCAAGAACGACTCAAGCGAGCTGTCCCGGCGGCGAGTGCTGCAGGGCACCGCGCTGGGTGCCGCGGCCATCCCCGCCGCTGGACTGCTCGGCGCCTGTGCCACCAGCGGCACCGGCGGTGACACCAACGACGTCAAGAACTCCGGCGACGCCAAGAACCCGTTCAAGGTGGACGGTTCGAAGGCGCTGGAGGTCGTGGTCTTCAACGGCGGCTTCGGAACCGACTACGCCGACACCAAGTCCGGCCACCTGTCGCTGTACAAGAAGAAGTTCCCCAAGGCCAGCGTCAAGCTGGAGCCGAAGAAGGACATCGCCTCCAGTCAGAAGCCGCGCTTCACCGACGGCACGCCGCCCGACGTGATGGACGACTCCGGCGCCAAGAAGATCGCCCTGGACGCGCTCATCAAGGACGGGCAGCTCGCCGAGCTCACCCCGCTCCTGGACGCGCCGTCCTACGACGACCCGAAGGTCAAGGTCAAGGACACTCTCGCGGCCGGCACCCTGAAGCCGGGCACCTTCACCGACCCCAAGGACAACAAGGCAAAGGTCTACGCGCTTCCGTACTTTGTGGAGGCCTGGTCGATCTGGTACGACTCGCACCTGTTCAAGCAGAAGGGTTGGGACGTCCCCGCCACCTGGGAGGACATGCTCAAGCTGTGCAAGGACATCAAGAAGGACGGCATCGCGCCGTGGACCTACGCCGGTAAGTACCCGTACTACCTGTGGGACCTGCTGTTCACCCTGGCCAGCCGCGAGGGCGGACGGAAGGTGTCGGAGGACATCGACAACCTCGAGCCCAAGGCGTGGAGCAACGACTCCATCGTCAAGGCCGCCGAGGCCCTGTACGAGCTCAAGAAGAAGGGCTACATCCTCGAGGGCACCCCGGGCATCGACCACATCGAGTCCCAGACCAAGTGGAACCACGGCGAGGCCGCCTTCCTTCCGTGCGGCAGCTGGGTGAAGCACGAGCAGGGCAAGAAGGCCCCGAAGGACTTCGTCTACGCCACCACCGGCGTCTTCCCCTTCGAGGGAAGCAAGCTGCCGAAGCTGGCGTGGTCCTCGGGCGGTGAGCCCTTCATCGTTCCCGAGCAGGCCAAGAACAAGGAAGGCGCCTACGAGTACCTCCGGATCATGCTGTCCAAGAAGGGATCGGCGATTCTGGCCGAGTCGGCCCAGTCGCCGTCGATCCTGAAGCCGGAGTACCAGACGATCAAGGACTCCGCGGCCAAGGCGGTGACCAAGCTCAACACGGGCGCCGACAACGTCTACCGTCCCCAGATCGCCGACTGGTACGTCGACTTCAAGAACAACGTGGAGCCGGTGCTCGGCGAGCTGCTGGCGGGCAAGACCAAGCCGAAGGACTTCCTGAAGAAGGCCCAGGACGAGTCCGACAAGATCGCCAAGAACGACAAGATCAAGAAGTTCAAGCAGAGCTACTGATCCGCTTCGGCCGGAACCGGTCCCATGTGGCCGGTTCCGGCACCCGTATCAACCTTTCCCGATCCAGTTGAGGTACGGCCGTCCCCATGACCACAACCGCTTCCCCGTCGGTTCGCCCGCGACGCCGGGCACACAAGGCCACCAGACGAGGCCAGACCAAGTTCATCATCTCGTTCCTCGCCTTGCCGGTGGCGCTGTACATCTGGCTGGTCGTGATGCCCTTCGTGCAGACCTTCCAGCTCTCATTCACCGACTGGAGTGGAGCGTCGCCGACGTTCAACTACATCGGCATCGACAACTACGTGGACATGTGGGACGACGACTCCGGCATGATCATCCCCGGTTTCATCCACACCGCGCTCATGTTGGTCATCGTTCCGATCGTCGTGATCGGACTGGCGATGTTCTTCGCGTTCATGCTCAACGTGGGCGGACGCGCCAAACACGGCCGCATCGCGGGCGTCTCGGGCTCCAAGATCTACAAGGTCATCTACTTCTTCCCCCAGGTGATGTCTCTGGCCATCGTGGCCATCATCTGGCGCGAGGCCTACAACCCCGCCAGCGTCGGCGGTCTCGTCGCCAGCCTCCTCAAGGCGCTCGGGCTTCCCTACCCCGAGAACGGATTCATCTACACCGCCCCGCTGACCTCCGTCATGATCGTGCTGATCTGGAGCGTCGTCGGTTTCTACCTGGTGTACTTCTCGGCGGCCATGGCCTCGATCCCCACCGAACTCTACGAGGCGGCCCTGATCGACGGCGCCAGCCGCGTCAAGACCTTCTTCAAGATCACCTTCCCGCTGTTGTGGGACTCGGTCCAGACCGCCTGGGTCTACCTGGGAATCATGGCGCTGGACGGCTTCGTCCTGGTGTTCACCATGACCCCCGAACAGGGCGGCCCCAACCACGCCAGCGAGGTCGTCGGTGGCGTCATCTACAAGTACGCCTGGGGCGACCAGTCCAACGCGGGCATGGCCTCGGCCATCGGCGTCGTGCTGTTCCTGTTCATGATGATCATGACCCTGCTGTTCCTGCGCCTCACGCGCCGGGAACGGATCGAGTTCTAAAAGGAGCATGACTCGATGACTACCGAAACCACGGCCCGCCCCGCGCTGAAGGCACCGCGCGCGGCAGCGGCACCCAAGAAGGAAGGCGCGATCCTCAACGTCTTCTCCCACGGCTTCCTCGCGCTGTGGGGCATCATGATCGTGCTCCCCATCCTGTGGGTCTTCATCAACTCGCTGCGGCCCTCGGCCGACATCGAGGCGAAGCCGCTCGGCCTGCCGACCCACCTCCAGTGGTCGAACTTCGCCGACGCCTGGACCACCGCGCACGTCGGCCCGTACTTCCTCAACACGATCATCGTGTTGGCGATGTCGGTGACGGGCACGATGCTGCTGGGTTCCATGGCGGCGTACGTGTTGGCCCGCTACGAGTTCCTTGGAAACCGGTTCTTCTACTACATGTTCGTCGCGGGCATGCTGTTCCCGGTGTTCCTGGCGATCTTCCCGCTGTACAAGACGCTCGACAACGCGGGCATCAAGGACACCTTCCCCGGTCTGGCGCTGTCGTACATCGCCTTCTCGCTGCCGTTCACGGTGTTCTTCCTGACGTCGTTCTTCCGCACCCTGCCCACCGGGGTGTCGGAGGCGGCCATGATCGACGGCGCGGGCCACTACCGGGTGTTCTTCCAGGTGATGCTCCCGATGGCGAAGCCGGGCCTGATCTCCATCACGATCTTCAACATCATCGGACAGTGGAACCAGTTCCTGCTGCCGCTGGCCCTGATGAGCCGCGCGCCCGACGACAAGCAGGTGATGTCGGTGGGTCTGGCCAACCTCGTGGTCAGCGCGGGGGAACAGGTCGACACCGGCGCGCTCTTCGCGGGTATGGCCCTGGCGATGATCCCGGTGCTGGTGGCGTACCTGATCTTCCAGCGCCAGATCCAGGCGGGCATGACCTCCGGGGCGTTGAAGTAGGACGAGCAGGGGCGGAAGCGTTGGGTGACAACGCTTCCGCCCCTTCGTGCGTTCAGGACACGTCGGACAGCACCACGTCGGTGTACGTCGATTCGCATGGCGGGCCGTCGGTGTAGGACATCCGACCCTCCGCAAGGTGCAGCAGCGCGGAGAACGCCGTGTGGGTGCGCAGGTGCTCGGGTTTGTAGTCCATGGGGTGGCGGCACAGGCCGAGCTCGCCGCCGTCGTGGTCGCGCAGCGAGGCGGTCACCTTGTCGGCGGTGAGCTTGTCGCCGTCGTTGAGCAGGGTGGTGAGCCGCTCGGCGCGGTGGAACGTGGTGATCGGCCGGGACCTGAACTGCTGGGTGACGCCGAGCTCGTCGGCGGTGGTGAAGTGGTTGGCGTGCACGTAGACCCGGCCCGGTTCGGGGAGGATGCGGCGCGCGCCCACGGGGGAGGACTCCACGTTGACCACGCCCTCGGTGGCCGAGCCGATCAGGAAGTTCGCCGAGCAGGACGGGGCGTCCAGGGTGGCGTGGGACAGCGCCGCCGTCATCTTCGCGGAGTTCAGGATGCGGTTGGTGCGCAGGTGGTAGGGCATGCCGCCGCGCTTCCAGTCGTCGGCGTCGCAGCCCAGACCGTTGACGCACAGGCCGATCCCGGCACTGTTGACGCCGATCTTCGCGCCCGCGATGCCCGCCTCGGTGTACGCCAACACCTTCAGGCCATCGTCCTGCCAGGACAACAACCCGCCCGCCACGGCCGGGAACCAGTCCCAGTTCTGTCCGATCAGGACCTCGCCGTCGGCGGTGATGTCGGCGCCGGCGGCGAAGCCGGTGCACTCGCTGGCGGTGGTGCCGCGGGCGCTCCACGCGCTGTACAGCAGCTCGAAACGGGCGTTGAGCATGGTGATGTCGTCCAGAGACTGGCCGCTGCCGGCCGCGATGCCCTCCATGGTGGCGCGGTAGTCCGCCGACAGCGTCGTGAACACGTCGAGGTACAGGTGGGTGCGCTCGGCGAGATCGGCGTCCGACAGCTGGGCGTCGAGGCGCATCCGCGTCCGGTAGAGGTCGACATTGGACGCGATGCGGTCGGACAGGGCGACACCGTGCTGGCGCCCGCGCTCGAACGGCGTACCGGTGAGGTGAACAAGCGGTAGTTCAGACATTTCCTCAGCTTGTCACGGATGGGCGCGATGCTCCAGTGTGAAATTGTCCACGACGTCAGCGGACGAGCGACCAGATGATCGTGTCGAAGTTGGCCGTCCACCACTTCACCAAGGCCGTCTGGCCCGGCAGCAGGTGGTCGCAGGCCTGGTTGCGGCGCATGTAATGCCACTCGATCACCCAGTTGTCGGCCAGGCGCTCCCACCACAGGCGATGCAGCGCGATCGTGATCTCCTGGGCGCCCAGGTCGTAGACGTCGCGGTAGCCGTCGATGAACTGCGCCGCCCGGTCCAGATCGATGCCGCGTTCGTCCCCGTACGTGAAGAAGAACGCCGCCGCGCGCACCAGCTCCTTGCTGTGCGGGCCGATCTTGAGCCGGTCCCAGTCGAGGATCGCCTGCACCCGGTTGTCCTCCTGGAGCAGGACGTTGTGCGGGTGCAGGTCGCCGTGCAGGTAGCCCGAGGACATCACGGGCACGTCCGGTGGGCGGCGGTGCGCCAGCTGCGCCAGCATGCCGCGCTTCATTCGCAGGGTGCGCTCGGCCAGCGCGTCGAAGGAACCCCCGCCGTGCCGCGAATCCACCAGGTCCAGCAGCCGGTCCACCCGTTCCAGCGCGAACTCGGCCGGGATGGTCGGCTGGTGGTACGGGGTGCGCGGCGTCGGCACCGCCTGGTACAGCGCCAGATGCATGCTGCCCAGCACCTGCCCCAGCTCCCGCGACTTCTCCAGCGACATCGACAGACCCGAACGGTGCCGCCCCACCAGCCACGGGAACACCCCGAACTCGTGGCCGTCCAGCATCACCGTCTCGGTGCCGTGCATGCTGTGGACGGGCGGAACCACGGGCACCCCCGCGGCGTACAGGGCCCGCAGCACCCGAAACTGGAACGCCAGCTGCTCGCCCGTCACGTCGAGGAACAGCTTCAGCAGGTAGTCCCCGGTATCGGTCTTGACCCGCCAGCTGCGGTTCATCAGACCCGTGGGTACGCGATTGATCGACAGCACCGTTCCAAGCTGCCAATGCGGAAGCACCGTGGGCGGGGTCGGCGCCTGCGTCGTAACCACGCCGTCAAACCTAATGCGTATGTGGCCGCGGTGCCTCCTGGCACACCCGACAGCGGCACGATCAGGGGAGATTGCTGGCCAAGTGATCGATGGCGGGCGATTTCGGGTCGACATTTCGCGCGGCGCGCCCCACACTGTCGCCCATGAGAATCCGAAACGCGACCGTGGAGGACGCGCGGGCCATCGCGCGACTGCGGGCCGAATCGTGGCGGGACGCCTACGCCGGGGTGATTCCCGACGGCGTCCTGGCCACCATGTCGGCCGAACCGAACGCGCGCTTCATCGGCCGCCTCACCGACCCGCCCGAGGGTACCGACATCGTCGTCGCCGTCGACGGGTCGGTCATCGTGGGGTTCGCCAACACGGGGCCCTTGCGGACCCAGGAGGACGCCGCGGAGCCCGACCCTCCCGGCCTCGGCGAGGTCAACGCGATCTACGTCCACCCCGATCGCGTGGGCGCGGGGATCGGTCGGGCCCTGATGGCGGAGGCGGAGACGCGGCTGCGCGGCCACGGACTGGTGCCGATTCACCTGTGGGTGCTTGTGGACAACCCGCGGGCGCGGCGATTCTATGAGCGCTACGGGTTCGCCGCGGACGGGCAGACGTCGTGGTTCACGTGCGACGACGGCACGAAGGTCCAGGAAATGCGGTATCGGCTGGACTGATCAGCCCATCGTGAGGCTGGCGCCGGTGAGCCCCTCCAGGTCACCGTTGACCTCTCCCAGCGGTCCGCGGATGTCGTTGAGCGCGGCGCGCAGTTCGGCGGCGCGGTCCCAGTTGCGTTCGTGGGTCACGGTTCCGACGGTGGCGGGGCGGGTGGACTCGTGGTCGAGCAGCGCCGGGTGCCAGTACGTCAACAGTGGACGAAGCTCGTCGATGACGCGATTGGCCAGGGCCTGGACCTGGCCGCTGTGGCGGTGCCCCGCCAGGTCGCGGATCGCCTCTCGCGCGTGGCTGAAGAGGGTGTTCAGGGAGGTCAGCGCCTCGCGCAGCACGCCGCCGTCTTCGCCGAGGGGGACGGTGGAGATCCGGGTGGACAGGTCGGTCTGCAGACGAAACCCGATCTCCTGCTCGACGCGAGTGAGCGGTGCTGCCGACATGGGATCTCCCGGTGGCGTGTCGATGCTTGGTGCGGATCCACCATAACCGGCCAGGACCAACAGGGTGGCCCGGCGGACATGCCGGCCCCGCACGGGATCAGGGTCGTAGCGTTCGATGGCGCGCGCGACCACGGGGGCAAGGCGGTGCGGCTCGGCGACCAGGTTGGCCGCTCGCAACTCCTCGACGGCGGCGTCGTGCCGCGCCCCGGGGCGGACCTGGTTCATGATCGCGATCAGCAGGCGCTGGTCGCGCAGCGTCGGGGGCACTGTGGACAAGACGCGCAGCACGTCGAGACACTCGGCGGGAAGACCGTCCAGGATCTCGCGCAGCGCGGACACCGACGCGGGATAGCCGTCGGGCAGCGTGCCGACGCGCGCGGCGAAGCGTTCCAGCTCGTCGCGCGCGGTCGCGTGCCACAGCCGCAGGGCGTCGCCGAAGGCGCGCCGTCCGCCGAGATCGCGGGCGATCAGGCCCGCCAGATGGATGGCCTGCGGGTGGCCTCCCGCGTCGGCGACAAGCGCCTCGGCCGCGTCGGCGTCGGCACGCTCCGCGGGGCGGTGATAGCCGTGCAGCAGCTGACGCGCGGCGGGCCGCTCGAGCCCGGGCAGCGCGAGCGTGTCCAGCGACAGGTCGAGACGGTGGCGCCCGAGCAGCAGGACGGACTCGGTGACGGCGCGGTCGCGCAGCCAGGAGCGAAGCTGTGGTTCGTCTCCGGCGCGGACACCATCCACAACGGTGAGACCGTCCGAAGGCGTGTCCGACGGCAGGGCCGCGTCGCGATCGTGCCACGCCACGGGTTGGTCGAAGGCGCTGGCGAAGATGTCGGCGTACTGCCGTGCCAGCGTCGTCTTGCCCGACCCCGCGATCCCCGTGACCAGGCAGGTGCGGGGCGTCGGGCCGACCAGCGCGGAATGCACCCGCCACAGCTCGCGGAAGCGCGGAACGCCGTGGACCGACGCGTCGGGGAGCCAACCGATCGGGGTACGCAGGGCGTCCAAACGGGACCGAATCGCGCCCAACAGCGCCCGTTCGGACGCGGCGTCGGCGGGGACCGTCCAATGGCGGGCGTCCCGCAGCTCGGGCAGCGCCACCTCGGCCGCGTCGGGATCGGGCACCACCATGATGACGCGCCCGCGCGGGTCGCCGTCGCGCTGACCCGCCAGGAACGCGGTGGTGAGTTCCCATTGGCACGACGGGCGGGTCGGGTATGTGGGGGAGTAGAACGCCAGCAGCAGCCGCGACGCCGACAACGCGGCGGCGATCTCGCCGTTCAGGCTCGTGAACCCCGCGACCTCGGCCTCGTCCACGAAGACTCGAAATCCGCTGTCCCGCAAGAACTTCAGGAACGGGGCGACGGACGCGGCGTCGGTCCTGGCGTAGCTGAAGAACACGTCCCACCGTGAACCGGCGTCTTCGCCCACAATCCCGCCTTCCGTCATGCCGTATGCTATCGGCCCCGAGGGGCGTTCGAGGGAGATGGATCGGTCAATGAAGCCTTCCCACATCAGGGTGAGCCTGAACATCCCGTTTTTCGGCACCGTCGAAGGTACCTGGGAACCATCGACCGCAGAGCGGAACGCGAGCTGGGATCTGTACGTCCAGTTGGTCACTCGCGTGGCGGTGGTGCAATTGGAAGGTGGCAGCCTTCAGGAGGCGCTGGACTCCCTGTATCAGCTGTTCGGAATCACGCGGGGCATTCTGACCAAATATGGGCCCGATGTCGCGGTCAAGAGGCGTAACGGGATTTCGTTCGGGCGACTCGCCGTGGCGATCTTGAATTATGGACTGCGGCCGTTGACGTTGAAGTGGCACAGGGAACTGGTCATATACGAGGCGACCCGGCCGCCGACAATGGACAAGTTCTCCCACGAGCATGCCTGGGACGGCGCCGACGAGATGCGCGCCGAATTGGACAAGACTCGGCTTCTACTCACCGACTTCGCGGAGCTGCTGGAAAAGGTGGCGAATGTGGAGTCTCTGCTTCCGCCCCATATCCCGCGCCAACCACCCGAAAAAGGCCGGGGGGGGGGGTAGCCGAATAGGGGCTTACTCGTCCGCGACCTCATGGGTCTGCGCGGCTTAGGCCCCGATCGACGCGGGGATTGGCGTTCATGCGGATGCCTTGGCGCCGTGACGTTCGGTGAACTCGAGCAGGCGCCGCCAGGCGTCGTCGCAGGCGTCGGCCCACTCGGGGGCGGCGCGGTCGAAGAACGAGTGGGGAGCGCCGTCGTAGACGCGGTGTTCGTAGGCTTTGCCCGCGTCGTCCAGCCGGTGGCGGAACGCCGCGAAGTCCTGTGGGGACGTGGCGACGTCGTTGCCCGCCAGCAACATCAACAGCGGCGCGGAGAAGTCGTTCACGCGGTCGGTGGCCAGACCCGGTAGGCCGTAGAAGCCGACGCATCCGTCGATGCCGGCGCCCGCCCCCGACAGCCGCCAGGAGTGGCCCCCGCCCAGGCAGAACCCGACCGTGAAGACCGCGTTGCCGGGGTGGCGGCCTCTGATGTACTCGATCGCGGCGACGCCGTCGCGCTCGACCTGTTCGGGGACGAGCCGTTGGAAGTGCGGGTCCCAGTCGAAGCCGTCGTCGCGGAGGCCCAGGCCCGCGGTGCGTCCATAGTAGTCGAAGGCGACCGTGGCGAAACCCGCCTCGGCGAAGCGGCGGGCCAGGTCGCGGTAGTAGGGGTGGACGCCGCGGACGTCGGGGAGCACCACGATGCTGTGGCCGCGGGGTTCGGCGGGGGTGGCGTGGAAGCCGGTGAAGGCGGTGCCGTCGGCGGAGGTGAGCTCGATGACCTCCTGCCGGGCGACGGTGCCGGGATGGGGTGCCGCGGGCGGTCGGGAGTCGGTGGTGTGGCACATGGCTGCGCGCCTTTCGTCCAATGTGTTAGCGATGTGGACGAGGCTAATGACGAGGGTGCGCCGCCGACAGGGTTGAGGGTGGTGGCAATCAAGCTGGTGGTGCCGGTACCCCCTTGGGGGCGGGCATGTGGAGGATGAGGTGGAGGTCGCCCTCGGCCAGGTTCCACTCCTGGACGTCGAATGTCAGCTCGCCCGTGTCGTGCCTGATGTGCTTGGCGCGGTAGGGAACGGGGCCGCTCACCTCGTGGTCCTCCCACAGGCGGGCGAACTCCGCGCCGCTACGGCACAGGGTGTCGATCAGGTCGCCGAGGCGGGGATCGCCCAGGTGGTCCACGACCTCACCGCGGAAGCGGGCGACGGTGTCGCGGGCCAGCGCGTCGCCGTGGAGGTAGCGGTGGCGGCAGGAGTCGTCGGTGAAGAAACGCACCAGCAGGTTGTCCCCGGCGGGTCCGAAGCCGAGGTACTCGGGGACGGAAGCGTTGGCCGCCACGATGTTCCAGTACCGGTCCTTGACCATGGCGGGCAGCGGCATCCACGCCTCCACGATGGCCGACAGCCGCGCGGTATCGGGGGCGGCCTCGGTCCTGGGCGGCTGCTGGCCCAGCAGCTGGAACAGGTAGGCGCGCTCGGCGTCGTCGAGCCGCAGCGCCCGGGCGATCGCCGAAACGACAGATGTGGATGCGTTGATGTCGCGGCCCTGTTCCAGCCAGGTGTACCAGGTCAGGCTGACGCCCGCCAACAGCGAGACCTCCTCGCGGCGCAGCCCCGGTGTGCGGCGCCGCCCCCGGCCGGGCAGGCCGACGTCGTCGGGGGACAGCCGCGCGCGTCGCGCGGTGAGGAAGCGGGAAAGCTCCGCCTGCCGCGACGGGGCGGCGGTCCGGGGGCGGTCGCGTGATGTCACACCTGGCAACGTAGCAACGGCGGGCCCCGAGGACTCAGCCAACCAGGTCGGAGGCGACGTCGTCCAGGACGTCGACGAGCCGCGCCGCCGCGGGGGACGGCGTGCCGTCGGCGATGGTGGCGGCGTAGATGCCGCGCAGCGGGGTATCCTTGGGGTGCAGGGGAACCACCGCGATGTCGGGCCGCGCGGAGTCCACGGCCAGCGCCGGGACCAGGGTCACGCCGAGGCCCGCGGCCACGAAGCCCTGCTTGGCGATCCACTCCCGCACCACATAGGAGATCCGCGGACGGAAGCCCTGTCGCGCCGCCGCCGAGATCAGCGTCTCCTCCGGGGACGAGCTGCCCGCGATCCACGCCTCGTCGGCGAGCTCGCCGAGCCGCACCGTCGTGCGGCGGGCGAGGCGGTGCCCGGCGGGCAGGGCGACCAGCATCGGCTCGTCGCACAGGTGGCGCAGCCGCGCGGCGGGCAGCGCCGCGATCTGGTCGGGGTACCCGTTGAGGACGGCGACGTCCAGGTCGCTGGAGGCGAGCCGGGCGGCGAGCTCGCGGGCCAGACCGTCGGCGTGGGTCACGGTGACGTCGGGGTGTGCGGCGCGGAGCCGGGCGATGGCCGCGGGCACCAGGCTGACCCCCGCCGTGGCGAAGGAGCCGACCCTGACGCGGCCCGCGCGCAGCGATTTCCAGGCGCGGACGTCGTGCCGGGCGCCGTCGAGCCGATCCAGCACCGCCTCGGCGTGGTCCAGCAGGAACCGACCCGACTCGGTGAGGCGGACGCCGCGGGCCAGCCGGTCGAACAGGACGGTGTCCATGTCGGACTCCAGGGCGGCCACCTGGCGCGACACCGCCGATTGCGTGTACCCCAGCGTTTTCGCGGCCTCGGTGAAGGAGCCGCGGCGGGCCACGGCGCGAAACACCTCCAGCCAGGCGGTGTCCATACGTCCTCCAAGACATGCGAGTCTCGCATGCCAACCATGCGAAACATTCGTTTGTCGAATTGCTCGATCGAGCATAGCGTGGGTCGCGGTCGGGCCACGGGCCCGAAACCTCGACGCGAAGGACTGTCATGAAACGCATTGCCATCCTGGGCACCGG
>NZ_DASQPW010000251.1:0-27304 GCF_035643755.1 Stackebrandtia sp.
CGCGAGGCGACCACCGCGCCGGCCCCCGCCGAGCGGAGCCGTTCGGCGGCCCGGCGGCATCCGTCCACCGTGGAGGTGTCGATGCCGGGGACGGCGGCGGCCAGCTCGGCGGCGTTGGGCTTGATGAGGTCGGGCTTTTCCGCCAGCGCCAACAGGAGCGCCTCGCCGTCGCAGTCCAGGATGGACGTCACGCGGGCGGCGCGGGCCTCGGCGACCAGGCGGGCGTAGCTGTCGGGGGCCAGCCCGCGCGGCAGCGAGCCGGACAGCACCGCCACGGAGGAGACCTTCAGCAGCGCGCGAAACCGCGCGACGAAGCGGTCCCACTCGGCGGCTGTCACCTCGGGCCCGGGCTCCCAGAATCCTGTGGCGTCAAGCGAATCCGCCACCACCAGGGCGCGGCGCGACTCGCCCGCCACCGTGACGAAGCTGTGCGGCAGGCCCGCGGGGACCCGCGCGACGATCTGGGCGCCCGTCGCGCCGCCCACCAGACCGGTGGCCGTCGCTTTCTCGCCCCAGCCGTGCAGCACCCGCGCGGTGTTGAGCGCCTTGCCGCCGGCCATCGCGTCCACCGCGCGCACCCGGTGGGTGGCGTGCGGCCGCACCTCGCCGTCGACGTGGTACGTGACGTCGAGCGCGGCGTTGAGGGCGACGGCGAGGATCACCGCGAGATCCACTCTCCGGCGCGCATCACCGCTTGAAGCTCGAGGTCCTCGGAGTACACCAGGAGATCGGCGCGGGCGCCGGGCTCGACGCGGCCCACGTCGGACAGCCCCAGCAGGTCCGCCGGGGTCTGGGAGGCCATCTGGGACGCCACCGGCACCTCGATGCCCGCGTTGACGGTGTTGCGGAACGCGTCGTCCATGGTGATGGTGGAGCCGGCGATCGATCCGGAGTCCGACAGCCGGGCGGCGCCCTCGGCCACGGTGACCGACAGCCCGCCGAGTTCGTAGTCCCCGTCGGGCATCCCGGCGGCGCTCATGGCGTCGGTGACCAGCACCGCCCAGGGCGCGCACGAGGAGTGGGCGGCGAAGGCCAGGGTGCCCGGGTGCAGGTGGACCGGGTCGGCGATCAGCTCGCACACCACCCGGGGATCGTCCAGGAGGGCCGGTATCGGGCCGGGCTCGCGGTGGTTGAAGCCGCGCATGCCGTTGAACAGGTGCGTGGCCACGGTGGCACCGGCGTTGATGCCGTCCATCGTGGTCTCGAAGGACGCGTCGGTGTGGCCGATCGCGGCGATCACGCCGTGCACCGACAGCCACTCGATGGCCGCGATCGCGCCGGGGCGCTCCGGTGCGATGGTCATCATCCTGATCGCGCCCGCGCCGGTCTCCACCAGCCGGTCGAGCTCGCGGATGTCGGGGTCGCGCAGGACGTCGGGATTCTGTGCGCCGCAACGGTCCTGAGACAGGTAGGGGCCCTCGAAGTGGATGCCCGCCAGCACGCCGGAGTCCACCAGCGGCTTGAACGCCTCGGTCGCCTTCAGCATCAGGTCGAACGGCGCCGACACCAGGGACGCCAGCGTCGTGGTGGTGCCGTGCGCGGCGTGGAAGGCGGCCACGGCGCGGGCCTGGTCGGCGTCGCCGACGGTGTAGGAGGCGCCCGCCCCGCCGTGGCAGTGGATGTCCACGAAGCCGGGGACGATCCAGCCGGTGGCGTCCGCCTCGTCCCCCTCGGGGATCGAGACGATCCGGTCGCCCTCGACGCGCACCGTGCCGGGAACCACGCCGCCGGGGACCACCACCTTGGCGTTGCCGGGCAGACTCATGCTTTCGCCTCCAGTCGCTTGTGGACCGACGCTCATCGCCGGATCCGCTCGATGCCGAGCAGCGCCGCGCCGATGCAGCCGGCGGAGTCGCCGAGCTCGGCGGGCACCAGTTCCGGAACGGTGTGAAACGTAGCGCGCGCGGTGAGCCCCCGCCGCAGGGGCGTCAGCAGGGCGTCGCCCGCCGCCGCCAGCCCGCCGCCGACCACGATGGTGTCGGGGTCGAACATCGCGATGCCCAACAGGAAACCGTCGGCCAGCACCTCCACGGTGTCGCGCCACACCCGCGCCGCCACCGGGTCGTCGTCGATGAGCGCGATGATCCGCTCGGCGCTGAGCTCCCTGCCGGACGCCTCGGCGAAGCGGCGCTCGAACTGCACCGCCGAGGCCAGCGACTCCACGCAGCCGCGCTGGCCGCAGCCGCACTGCGGGCCGTCGGGCCGCACGACCAGGTGCCCGAGCTCGCAGGCGGCGCCGTGCGCGCCCGCGGTGGTGTGTCCGTCCACAATGTGCGCACCGGCGATGCCGGTGCCGATCGCCACGAACAGCATCTGGGAGCTGCCGCGCCCGCCGCCCAGCCGCGCCTCGGCCAGGCCGCCGGCGCGCACGTCGTGGCCCAGCGCGGTCGGCAGCCCCACCTTGGACTCCACCAGCTCGCGAAACGGCACGTTCCGCCAGCCGATGTTCGACGAGTACACCGCCACGCCGCGCTCGGCGTCGATGACGCCCGGCACCACCAGGCCCACCGCGATCGGGGCGAAGCCCGGCACGGCGGCCAGATCGGCGACGGTGTCGACGATCGCGGCGACGCTGGCCTCGGGACCGGCGGCGCGCGGGGTGGGTCGGCGCAGGCTGTGGTGCACGCGCCCGGAGGCGTCCACCAGGGCGCATTTCATGGACGTGCCGCCCACGTCCAGGGCGATCACGACCTCGGTGGCGGTCACTTCAAGACCACCGAGCGGGTGAGGTGGCGCGGCGCGTCGGGGTCGAGGCCGCGCTGCCGCGCCAGGTCGATCGCCGTGCGCTGGGCGACGATCAGCTCGGCCAGCGGGTCGAGCCCGCAGGAGACGAAGGCGCCGCCGGTCGCGGCGACCTGGGCCGCCAGCCCCTCGGGCGCCTCGCCGAACGCCCAGGTGGCGCGGTGCGGTCCGGCAATCGAGATCGGCCCGTGCCGGTAGTCCATCGCCGGGTAGGACTCGGTCCAGAAGGTGGCGGCCTCGCGGGCCTTCAGCGCCGCCTCGTGCGCCACGCCGACGGTCCAACCCTGTCCGATGTAGGTGATCTGCTCGATGTCGACCACGTCCACCGGAAGCGGGGCGTCCAGCGCCACCTGCGCGTCGGAGATCGCGGCGTCGAGGTCCTCGCCGAGGTGGGCGCGCAGCAGGGCCAGCGCGCTGGTGGCGAAGCTGGTCATCACGACGGACTGGTCGCTGGCGAAGGGCAGCGCGATCACCGCGTCGGCCGCCCGGGTCGCGGGGGTGCCGTCGTCGGCGACGATCGCCAGCGACGGGATCGCGGTGTGTTCCAGCACGTCCACCACCTCGGTGGTGGTGCCGGAGCGGGTGAGCGCCACCAGCCGGTCGTACTTGCGCTGCGGGAACTCCGAGGCGGTGAAGGCGTCGGTCTCGCCGGCGCCGCTGGCCTCGCGCAGCGCCGCGTATGCCTGGGCCATGAACCAGGAGGTGCCGCAGCCGATGACGGCGACGCGCTCGCCGGGGGAGGGAAGCAGGCCGGCCCGCTGGTCGGCGACCTCGCGCGCCTGGCTCCAGCATTCGGGCTGCCGGGTGATCTCGGAATCGACGTACGACATGAACACTCCCAACCAGATTTTCACGCGCCTTCGCGCAGGACCTTCGGCGGGCCGCCGGGGTTTCGCGCACTATTGTGCACACATAACCGTCACCTGGCCAATCCCGGGTGCGTTTTCGTGGAGGAACGATGGACCGTTACGCCCGGTGGAACACCCTGCTGGAGATCCTGGCCTCGCAGGGCCGGATCAGCGTCGAGGACGCCGCCAGCCAGCTGCACGTGTCGCAGGCGACGATCCGGCGCGACTTCGACCAACTGTCCCAGCAGCAGATGATCACCCGGACCCGGGGCGGGGCCGTGGCCGGCGGCGTCTCCTACGACCTGCCGCTGCGGTACAAGACCGCCAAGCGGGTGGAGGAGAAGCACCGGATCGGCGCGGCGGCGGCCGGGCTGGTGTCGTCCGGGATGGTGGTCGGCCTCAACGGCGGCACCACCATCACCGAGGTGGCGCGGGCGCTGGCGATGCGCACCGACCTGGTGGCCACCTCCGGCACCACGCCGCTGACCATAGTGACCAACGCGCTGAACATCGCCAACGAGATGATCGTGCGGCCCCACATCAAGGTGGTGGTGGTCGGCGGGGTCGTGCGTCCACAGTCCTACGAGCTGATCGGGCCGCTGGCGGCGCCGATCCTGCGCGAGATCACGCTGGACATGGTTTTCCTTGGGGTGGACGCCATCGACGTGAAACTGGGGGCCACCGCGCATCACGAGGGCGAGGCGGCGATCAACCAGCTGATGGCGGCCCGGGCCCGCAAGGTGGTCATCATCGCCGACGGGTCCAAACTGGGCGGTCACGCCTTCGCGCGGATCTGCCCGGTGGAGCGGGTGCACACCTTGATCACGGACTCCACTGTGGCGTCCGATGTGGTGACGCCGTTCACGGAGGCCGGGATCAAGGTGTTGCGGGTGTGAGCCGTTATTCCGCGGGTCGGTACATGTAGGCGTTGACCTCGACCTCGGTCGGCGCCGCTTCGGCCTCGGCGGCGTGAGCCGGCGCGGCCGCTGGTGTCTTCTTCGGACGGTTGAACAGGTCGAAGCCCAGGTTGACCAGCAGGCCCAGGGTGAACAGCCCCACCGGGATCAGGAAGTTGTCGGTCACGCTCCCGGCGCCCAGCAGGTCGTGCGGCACCACGACGGTGACCGCGAAGGCCACCACGGCGGCCAGCAGGGTGCCGAAGACGCCGCCGCGGCGGCCCCTCAGACCGGTCCCTCCGATCAGGACGATGCCGAGGGCGGCCAGCAGCGGGCTGAAGCCCAGGGTGGCGCCCAGCACGCCGGAGTTGAAGTTGGCGCCGGTGTCGGTCTTCGACAGCACCCCGGCCACCCCCGCCAGCAGGCAGGAGCCGATCAGGGCGGCGGCGGTGAGCAGGAAGGACGCGACGCCACGCGGCTTGACGCCCGCCGCGGCGTCCCGGCTGTCGCCGCACACCCGGCGCAGCGCGGGGATCAGCCCCACGACGCCGCCGGCGATCGAGACCAGCACCACGACGCCCACGGTGACCCAGGCCGCGAAGGGCGAGAGGCTGAGGTGGGTCGGCTGGGTGAAGCCGTCGCCGAAACCGGTGTCGCGCATGTAATCCATGGCGCCCCAGGCGGCGGCGCCCATGCCGAGTCCCGCGGCCCAGCCCGGAACGCGCAGCACGGTGACCAGCAGGGTCAGCACCAGGCCGGCGCCCACCATGATGGCGGCCAGATAAGCCAGATCCACGGCCGCGACCTTGTCGAGGTGGCCGTACAGCATGGCCGTCAGGAAGGCCAGGAACGGGGCGGCCAGGTTGACCGCGCCCACGCGCAGCGACAGCCCCAGGGCCATGGCCAGCAACATGAACGGCGCCACGCCGACCAATGTGGAGGCCGCCGAGTCGAGGTCGCTGAAGACGGCGGTGTGTCCGAAGAGGAACCAGGCGGCCACGCCGAGCGCCACCAGGATCAGCAGGACGCCCTCCCACACGAAGTGCACGGCGAGGCGGTCGCGCTCGCCGGAGGGCTCGGCCTCGGCGGGCACGGTGAGGGTGGACGGCGGGAACAGCTCGGTCGCCGTCGCGGGGTCCTCGGCGGGCAGCTGCGGCACGCCCTCGGCGAGGCCGGGCACGATCTCGTCGGGCTCGAGCACCTCGGTTTCGGGCTCGAGTACCTCGGCCTCGGTCTCGATGGGCTCGGTCGGCTGCTCGGCGTACTCGGCAGGGGTGCTGTCGCCGGGCTCGGCCGGGGTGGTCTCGGGGGAGGGGGCGTCGGACGCGGTGGCCTGCGCGTTGTCTCCGTCGCCGGCGGCGGCGGAGGACGGCGGCGTGTCGCTTCCGGCGCCTTGGGGGGCATCGGTTGAGCTCATTTCTCACTCTCCACACACGGAATGGTTGGACACCTTATCGTTTTGTCAATTCACACCTCGATAGGGATCAATGTCCCCGGGGTCGTAGCTGTTGACCTGGGTGGTCGGAAACGCTTGGGATTCAACACGATCCATCTCCGATGTGTCGGTGCGGTCCTCCCACCAAGTCGGCTTTGGCGCGCCGAATCGTTCGACGATACGGGTGATGACGAGGCCGAGCCCCAGGGCGCCCCCGATCGTCCACAGCGGATTGAACGGGTGGCGCTGGGCCGTGATGAGCAGCGCGGTGAGCAGCGCGAAGCTGGCCAGGACGCTGCCGAGGAACCCGCCCCGGCGCCCCAGGGCGCTGGTGCCGCCCAGCAGGGCGGCGGCCACGGCGAAGGCGGTCAGCGACCACGGGCCGTCCACCACCTCGGCGGCGCGGGTGTCGCTGGGCACCCACGACATCCAGAGCCCGGCAGCCGCGGCCACGAGAGACGAGGCCGCCAGGGCGGCGATCTGGGTGGCCACCGCGCCGCCCGATCGGCGCGCGATCGTCGCGTTGGCCAGGCGGCACTCGCCCAGCCGGCGCCGGGTCCCGTTGGTGGCCCCCCACATTCCACCCAGGACGGACAGCGCCGCGCAGCCCACCAGCCAGACCCAGGAGTGCGAGATATGCGGCACCGGCGGGGTTTCGGAGCCGGGTCGCCCCGACAGCCAGACGAAGACCCCTGCGGCCACGGCCGCGCTGGCCAGCCACCCGGGGGCGCGCAGCAGCACCACGGCCGCCGCGATCACCAGCCCGGCGCCCAGGGCGGCGCCGGCCGCGATGGTCAGCGCCAGCGGCAGGCCGCGGGAAGCGTTGTCGGCGAACAACTTCGCCGCACCCAGCCCGATCACGCCGACCGCCAGGTTCGGCGCGCACGCCCGCAGCGACAGCGCCAGGGCCATGGTCGCCAGCAGCGCCGGAACCGCCAGCGCCATCACCTGGCCGCGTCCGGACGCGGAGGCCAGCGGGTTGCCGGGCACCTGGAACAGGCCCAGCAGTCCGCCCGCGAGGGCGGCCAGCAGCAGGGCCTCGAGCAGGACGTGGATGCCGAGCCGGTCGGCGGGTTCGTCCGGCACGGCGGAGTACACATCGTCCAATACGGACGGCAACCGCAGGGTACGGTCGGGGTCCGGATGCATATGGCCACCTCAACACAATGAGAAACCATGCGGGCAAGGGCTTCTCGCGGACGAATCCCAGCCTGTGAGAGCTGTCTACTGGCACCCTAGCCGTTTTGCCGGAATTTCGGCAGCCCCGCTCACCCGTTCGCGGTGGAGGCCCCGTCCGGATGGTCGTCCTCGTCCTCGTCATCGGGGACGCGGCACGCGCGTTCCAGCCACAATCCGGCCGCCACCAGCAGCAGGCTGGCGGCGAAACCGAAGGCCGCGTTGGGGAGGTCTCCGGCGGCGGCCTTCAGGCTGTCGCGGTGCGCCACCAGGTAGATCAGCAGACCCGCGTAGGCGCCGGCGATCAGCGCCCCGCCGATGGACGAGGCCTTGGCCAGCGCCGCGAAGCGCGCGAACACCAGCGGCTCCACCGGCCGGGTGCCGGGCTTGCGGGCGATGCGGGCCTTCGTGGTGTGCGCGGTGTACGCCAGGGCGAGGGCCAGCACCGCCAGGAAGGCCGGGGTGTACCAGCGCGGCACCGGCGGATAGGTGCGGGAGGCCAGCAGCAGCATCAGCGCGCCGGTGGCCAAGGCTGAGACGAACAAAGTGGACGGTGCCGTCGGCTTCAGCGACGGCTGTGGCGGTGTGTCCTTGTCAGCCATGATCGGTAGAGCTTAGTCCGCCCACCCGACGCAGCGTGCGCGCGTCGGCGGCGAGCCCCGGGTCGCGCAGCAGGTCGCGCACCCGCCCCCGGCCCGGCAGCGCGGCGCCGGGATCGATGGACAGCCAGGGGACCAGCACGAAGGCACGCTGATGGGCGCGGGGGTGCGGCAGGGTGAGGGTCTCGGTGTCGCAGCGGATCGGTTCGCCGTCGTCGTCGTGCGCGGCGATGATGTCCACATCGAGCACCCGGGGTCCATAGCGGCGCTGGGGATCGCGGACGCGGCCGGCGGCGACCTGGCAGTCCTCGGCGCGGCGCAGCCAGTCGAAGACCGTGGCGTCGGGATCGTGCGCGGTCATGGCGATGTTGTAGTAGTGGGGCTGGTCGTCGTCCCCCCAGGGCGGCGTTTCGTACACTTCGGACGTTTTGTCGGGGCCGAGGGCCGCCACCGCCCGGGCCAGGGCGGATCGTCGGTCGCCGAGATTGGCGCCGAGACTGAGAACGACGGAGGTCATGGGCGGCTCCGGCTGATCGTCACCGACACGTCGGTGAACGCGTGGGGAATCGGCGCCTGCGGCTTGTGCACCGTCACCTCGCAGGCGTTCACCTGCGAGTAGGACAGGCACACCGCGGCCAACCGCTCGGCGAGGGTCTCCAGCAACCGTACCGGTTTCGCCACGGCCACCTCAACGAGCGCGTCGGCGAGGTGACCATAGTGCACGGTGTCGCCGATGTGGTCGGACTCGGCGGCGGCGCGGGTGTCGAGGTGCAGCACCACGTCGATGACGAATTCCTGGCCGTCGGCCCGTTCGAAGTCGTAGACGCCGTGATAGCCGTGCACGCGCAGTCCGCGTAGCGAGATCCGGTCCGGTTGGTCGGCCACGGTCACACCGTACGGCAGCCGCGTCGCGGCCGTCGGGCTTATCGGGTGTGGCGCGTCGCCCGCCACACCGCGCGGGCGTCGGCGGTGGCGCGCACGTCGTGCACCCGCACCCCCCACGCCCCCGCGTCGAAGGCGAGCACGGAGGTGGCGAGGCTGGCGGCCTCGCGCTGGTCGACGGGCCGGGGTCGGCCGTCGGCGTCGGCCAACAGCTTGCCCAGGAAGGATTTGCGGGACGCGCCGAACAGGATCGGGTGGCCCAGCGCGCCGAGTTCGTCCAAACGCGACAGAAGCTCCCAGTTGTGTTCGGGGAGCTTGGCGAAGCCGATGCCGGGGTCGAGGATGACGCGTTCGGGCGCCACCCCGGCGTCGAGCATGGCCGCGGCGCGCTGTCGCAGCTCGGCGGACACCTCGGCGACGACGTCGCCGTAGACGGCCCTGCCGTACATGTCGGCGGAGTGGTCGCGCCAGTGCATCAGGACGACGCGGCAGCCGGACTCGGCGATCGCGGCGGCCATAGCGGGGTCGGCGGCGCCGCCCGAGACGTCGTTGACGATGGACGCCCCGCGCCGCAGCGCCTCGCGGGCCACCTCGGAACGGGTGGTGTCGATGCTGACGGTGGCGCCCTCGGCGGCCACGGCGGCCACCACCTCGGCGGTGCGGGCGATCTCGGTGGCGGCGTCGACGCGGCCCGCGCCCGGCCGGGTGGACTCGCCGCCGATGTCGATGATGTCGGCGCCGTCGGCCAGCATGGCGCGGGCGGCCCCCAGCGCCGACTTCACATCGACGTACTTGCCTCCGTCGCTGAATGAGTCGGGCGTGACGTTGAGGATGCCCATGATCCGCGGAACGCGGACGTCGCTCACGACAGCGGCCCGCCCGAGCGGCGACGGCGCAGCGCGGCGCCCCCCGCGATCGCGCCGGCGATGGCGCCCGCGGCCACCGCGGTGGGCAGGGCGACCCTGGCGGCCTTGCGCCCGGTGCGGAAGTCGCGCACCTGCCAGCCCTTCTCGCGGGCGGCGCGGCGCAGGGCCGGGTCGGGGTTGATCGCCACGGCGTGGCCGACCGCCGTCATCATCGGCAGGTCGTTGCTGGAGTCGCTGTAGGCGGTGCACAGCGACAGGTCGAGGTCCTCCTTGGCGGCCAGCTCCCGGATGGCCTCGGCCTTGGCGGGGCCGTGCATGATGTCCGAGACCAGCCGTCCAGTGTAGACGCCGTCGTGCACCTCGCCGACGGTGCCGAGCGCCCCGGTCAGCCCGAGCCTGCGGGCGATCACGTCGGCCAGCTCGGCGGGCGTCGCGGTGACGAGCCACACCTGCTGCCCCGCGGCCAGATGCGCCTCGGCCAGCGCCTGGGTGCCCGACCAGATCTTCGCCTCGATGGTGTCGTCGAAGATCTCCTCGCCCAGGGCGATGAAGTCGGCGACCCGCCGCCCCGCGATGAACGAGAGGGCGGACTCCTTCACGTCGGCGATGTGCTCGTGGTTCTCCTTGCCGTGCAGGCGATAACGCGCCTGTTGCCACACGAACTTCGCCAGGTCGCGATGCCTGAAGAACCGCCGGGCCGCCAGGCCCCGCGCGAACCAGTACACCGACGCCCCCCGCACCAGCGTGTTGTCCACATCAAAGAACGCCGCCGCGCGCTCGGGGACGTCGTTTGCCTGCCCGTCCCCTGCCTGGGACGACTCGCTACTTTCCACCCAAGAAGCCTAGCCTCGCGCGGTGACAAAAGCACCTTTCACGGCCGTATTTCGGTGCGTAAACACATTGGTCGGGAGGCCATCACTCCCAACGTCCTAGTGGGCGCTGATCGAAAGCCACGGTCGGGGCACGGAGTCAACCGGCCGGTGCTTCGAAGGTGCGACGACCTCCCGCAGAACGATTTTGCACCGTGTTTTCATTGGGCGTCAATGGTTGTGGGCCCGTTATAAAGTGTCGGATATATGACAGAAGTCTGGATATCGGTAACCCAGCGTGATATTCAGTAAGGTCCTCTATAGATAATCCACAGTGGTTTTACAAATCGGGCGGACAACTTTCGAGTTGGCGCATTTGCGAGGTTCATCCGTGTTACCTGGCAAGATGCGATATCCAAAGTGCCGCATCGGATTTAGGCACATTGACAACCATGTCCACTACTGGTCGGTAGAAAAAATCACACAGCGTAACCGCAGGTGGATGAGGACTTTCGGGGCCCTACCGAGGAAGCACGTCGAACGGCTGACGACCAGGAACCAGACGTCCACCGTCCACATAGCCTTCTGGCGAGTCGCTCAGCTCGTCGACGAGCCGTCGGCGCCGTTCGGCGAGAACGTCGGCGCTGTCGGGGGCGTCGGCCAGGTCGTGGAGCTCACGCGGATCGCCCGCCAGATCGAACAGCTGCTCGTGTCCGTCGCCCGAGTACCAGACGTACTTGTAGCGGGCGTCGGTGATCGCGTGCACCGACTGCCGCCCCGCGTAGGTGTGCTCGCCGTGCAGGTACCCCCGCAGCGGCGCGGCGTCCCCGTCCGCCGCGCGCAGCAGGCTGTGCCCGTCCAGGCCGTCGGGAATGGACAGCCCGGCGCTGTCCAGCAGGGTCGGCATGACGTCGCGCAGCTCCACCACCTGATCGCCCACCACCCCCCGCGGCGCTCCGGGGCGGCGCAGAATCAGTGGGACGTGGGTCGATCCCTCGTACGGCAACGACTTCCGCCACAGGTCGTGGTCGCCGAGCATGTCGCCGTGGTCGGAGGTGAAGCACACCACCGTGTCGCGGTCCAGCCTGAACTCGGCCAGCGCCTCGCCGAAGCGCTGGATCTGCTGGTCGATGTGCGACATGTGCCCGAAGTACCCCGCGAACGCCCGCCGCAGGGTCTCGGGGTCGAAGCGGGCCAGGTTCGCGTCGGGGCGGTCGTCCTGCCGAAATCTCTCCAAATAGGACGACCAGTCGCCGTGCGCGGGCTCGTAGCGCGGCCCCGCCAGATACTGCTCGAACGCCCACGCGGGCGGGTCGAACGGCGGGTGCGGCCGATGAAACGACAGGTTGAGGAAGAAGGGCTGGCGCGGGTCGCGGCGGTACAGGAAGTCGATCGCCTCGGTGACCACCCAATTGGTGGGGTGCAGGCGTTCGGCGCGTCCCCACGGGCGGGCCACCATCGAATTGCAGTCCAGGCCGTGCTCGGTGTAGTCGGCGTCGATGCCCTCGCCGGGCTGGCGCCGCAGCCACGTCAGGTAGTCGTCGCCGAAGCGGTGGTCGACGGCGCGGTCGCGTCCGTAATGCAGGTAGCCGTCGTGCAGCACCACCTCGTCGAAGCCCAGCCGATTGCGGGCGGGCGCCGCGTGCATCTTGCCGATCGCGCGGGTCTGGAAGCCCTGCCGCGAGAACTCGCCCGCCATGGTGACGGGGAAGTCCCACTCGACGCCGTCGCGATAACCCACCCGCCCGTGGTGACGCGCCGACAGCCCCGTGTGCAGCGAGGCGCGCGCGGGAATGCAACTGGGAGAAGCGGAATAGGCCCGCGTGAAGCGGGCGCCCCGCCGCGCCAGGTTGTCGAGGTACGGCGTGCGGACGACGGAGTGCCCGGCGGTCGACAGACAGTCGCCGCGCCACTGGTCGGCCATGATGAGAACCACGTTCGGCGCCATGACCGCATCCTATGAGCGGCGACATTGCGGGCGCCACGGCGTTGTTTGTATCCTCACATCTGGCGCGACAGGCGCTTGCCGCCGCGCCGTGAGGCCGCCTAACGTCGTTCGCGACGCCAAACTCCCAGCGTGAAGAGGCTCGTCATTTCCCTTCCCACCCGTTTCCGACGGCCGACCCTCGCGGTCGGCGGCGCCCTGCTGCTCGGCGGCGCGCTGATGTTGTCAGGCTGCGCCGGCGGCGCGGCCGCCACCAAGGACGACGCGGGGGGCGGCAGTTCCCGCGCCGATCACCAACGGCAGCTGACCGACGCGGTGGACGCCTACGTGCAGGAACACCCCGGCCTGATCGCCTCGGTGTCGGTGCGCCACGGCGACGAGACCCTCGACTACGGAACCGATCACCGGTACCAGACCGCCAGCATCGTGAAGCTGGAGATCCTGGTGCGGTGGCTGATGCTGCGGCAGGACGACAAGCTGCCGCACGACGAGTACCAGCTCGCCGAGCGGATGATCACCGCCAGCGACAACGACGCGACCAGCCACCTGTGCCAGATCCTGGCACCGAAGACCAAAAAGGACGCCGTCCCGGGCGGCACCGACGCGTGCGTGGGCGACTCGACCTGGGGCACCGACCTCACCACCGCCGACGGCCAGCGCCAGGTCCTACAGGCCGCCTTCGGCACCACGTTGCTCAACGCCGACAGCCGCGCGGTGGTCAAGAAGCTGATGGGAACCGTTGAGCCCACCCAGGACTGGGGGGTCAGCGCCGCGGCCGCCGACGGCGAGAAGACCTGGCTGAAGAACGGCTGGGACATCCGCGACAACGGCTGGATCACCCACAGCGACGGAGTGGTCGACGCCGCCGACGGACACCTGATCTACCTGTCCATCCTGACCAACGGCAACGACACCGAGGCCAAGGGCATCTCCCATGTGGAGGAACTGGCCACGATCACGCGGGATGCGCTTTCCTTACGCGGGCGTGCGTTCCAGGCGTCCGTAGCCGACTCGGTTGGAGTTGTCGACGACGCGCCACCCCGCGGGCCAATGGTGCGCATAGGCTAGGGCGGCGTAAATGTCGTCGCATCGGCGATGCCCCGCGAACGCGTCGGCATGGGCGAAGTGCGTCGTGGAGAAGTCGGCCGAATGATGGAAGTACGAGCCGTCGAACTCGGCCTGGTCTAGGAACGTTGTGCCCGCGAACACGGCATGTCCATAGAATCTGACATTGTGGAACCTGGTGTCGGAAGGAAAGACCGAGTTCTCGAACCTCGCCACCATTCGAAACGTCGCGCCTTGAAGCCTTGTTGCCCCACGGAACTCGGTTCTCCCGAACCTGGCATCGGACCTGGCGTCCATTCGATCACATTGGACGATTGAGAGGAACCGCGTTCGATAGAGATCCAGTGGCCCAAGAAACCTGACGCTGTTGAGATTCACGTCCCCCTCGAATGTCACGTGGGAGAACATCGCCGACGAACCGAACGTCGCGCCTCTGAACGAGACGCTGGCAGTGAAATACGTTTCGCGAAACCGTGTCGTACCTTGGAAAACCGCACCTCGGGCGAGAAACGCCCCGTGAACCGTGGCGTTGTTGAACCACGCGCCTCCCAGGACCTTGGCCCCTCGCAGGTGCACCGCACCGTGAAACACCGCGCCGTTGAATTTCGCGCTGGTGAAGTGAGCCTGTCTCATCAGCAGGTCGCCGTAAAACGTCGCCCGACTGAAATTGGCGTGTCCCAAGTCGGCGCCCCTGAAGTCCACCCGCTCCAGAACCGCTCCCGCGAAGTTCACGCCGCCGTGCTCCCAGCGGTGCGGATCGTCCAGTCTCACGTGGCGCTCGATGATGCGCTGCGCCGTCAGCCGAACCTCGCGTTCCACTCGCGCGTAGGCGTTGTCGGAGCCGTCCTCGGCGGGCATGACGAACGGCATCCGCAGGTACGCGCACAGCTCGTTGAGGATGATCTGCCGCAGTCGCGGGTACTCCTCGCCGAGACGCTCCAGATTGTGCAGTCCGCCGATCCGCACCGCGGCCTTGTCCGATCCCAACTGCGCCACCGCCTCGATGCGCAGCTCCGTGATGCGGCGTTCGGTGGCGTCGCGGCGGGCGTCGTCGGCCTCCCGTTGGCGCTGGCGGTGTTCGCGCCGGGAGGCCAGCTCGGTTGCCTGTTGGCGCCGAAAGGCCAGCCACAGCGCGAAACCGCCTCCCACCCCCGCGAAGACCGTCAACGAGCGGGTGATGATGTCGACCCACACCGCCGCCTCGGAAGGCTCGCGGGTCACGGCGATCGGGATCAGAACCCCGAGCACCAGCGCGACGCAGGCCAGCCCGATGCCGATGGCCGACCAGATCGGTCGCGACGAAAGTTCCCTGAGCTCCTCGTCGGGATCGGGTGGCATGCCCACATTCTAGGCGGGCATGCCGCGCGGACCCTACAGTCCGATGGCCGGGCGCAGGCGACCCATCGTCCAGCGTCGATGCCGCATGGCCACCAGTGTGGACGCCGTCACCGCCGCCACCCCGAAGGCCGCCAGCACCGCCACGTCCCGCCACAGGTGCGCGACGTTGCCGCCCGAGATCGTCACCCGCAGCCCGTCCACCAGGTAACTCATGGGTAGCAGGGGATGCATGAATCGGAAGAAGGCGGGTGCCGTCTCCAGTGGATACAACCCGCCGCTGGATGTCAACTGCAGCATCAGGAAGACCAGGATGAGCACGTCACCCGCGGCGTCCAGCGCCAGCCGCAGGAAGTGCGCTATCGCCGTGAACACGGTGATCGCCAGCAGGCACAGCCCGATCGTTCCCGCGACGCTCTTCGGATTGAGTCCGAGCGCGACGTCGATCACCAGGTACAACACCAGCGATCCCAGGATTCCCAGCATCAGGGCCGGGAGCCAGCCCGACAGCGCGGCGGTCAACGCGCTGACCCGTCCGGCCAGGGCGCGGGGATTCACCACGCGCAGCATGATGTAGGCGACCAGGCCGAACACCCACAGGGCGATGGCGATGAAGAACGGCGCGAGCCCGCGGCCGTACACCTTGGCCGGGTTGGCGTTGCGCTCCTTGATGGACACCGGGGAACCCAGCACGTCGGCGGCCTTGGCGTTGTCGGCGGCGTCCATGGACGGCACCTGTCCCGCCGCGTCGGCCAGCTTGGACGACAGCTTGTC
The DNA here is from genome assembly GCF_035643755.1 of Stackebrandtia sp. Lineage (NCBI taxonomy): Bacteria > Bacillati > Actinomycetota > Actinomycetes > Glycomycetales > Glycomycetaceae > Stackebrandtia > Stackebrandtia sp. Next base: position 15,373 of record NZ_DASQPW010000251.1, read on the forward strand.
CGCGCCGTCGGAGAGTTTTTGGGTGCCGTCGGCCAGCTTCCGGGAGCCGTCCACGGCGTCGCCGGTGCCGTTGGCCACCGCCTGCGCGCCGTCGGCCAGGTCCTGCATCTTCTTGGCGTCGGCGGAGATCCCGTCGGCCGTCAGCCCCTGAACGGTGCTGTTGAGCCGCTCGACGTCGCTCTTGTCCCGCTTGGCGTCGCTCACCGAGTCCTTGATGTCGTCGCAGACGGGTGGGTTGTCCGCCTTGTCACACAGGTCATCCAGCTGATTGGAGTCCACACCCGACAGTGCCTCGACGATGTCGGTGCCGACCTGGGACCCATGCTGGACGGTGTCCAGCGATCCGATCAGCGCGGGCGCGTTGTCCTGCACGGCGTCGTTGATCGTGCCGACGCCGTCGGACACCTTGTTGGCACCGTCGTCGAGCTTGGTGAGACCGTCGTTGAGCTTCTTGGCGCCGGCGTTGGCCTGGTCGGCGCCGTCGGCCAGGGCCGCGGCCGCGTCGGACGCCTTGCCGAGCCCGTCGTCCAGTTCGGACAGATTGCCGAAGATCGACTTGGCGAAGGTGACGTACACGGCGGTGTTGATCTGGTTCTGTAGCTTGACCTCCAGGGTCTTGGCCATCATGCCGACGATGTAGCCGTTGGCGTCGTCCAGGTCCACCGCGAGGTACGCGCGCTTCGGGTCGGTTCCGGCGAGGGTGGCCAGCTTCTTCGAGAAGTCGGCGGGCACCACGATCGCGAAGTAGAACTCGCCGTCCTTCATGCCCTGCTTGGCGCGCGAGCCCGACACGAAGTTCCAGTCCAGCTCGGGGGAGTCCTTGAGCTGCTTCTCGAACTCGTCGCCGGCGTTGAGCTGCTTGCCCTGCAGGGTGGCGCCCTCGTCCGCGTTGACCACGGCGACCGGCACCTGGTCCATGCGGCCGTACGGGTCCCAGTTGGACCACAGATACAGGGCGCCGTACAGCAGCGGCACCAGGACGACGACGGCCAGCGCGGCATACCGAATCGGCTGCCCCCGGAATCGACCGAGCTCCAAAAAGGCCAGACGAATGGCGGTCACGACTTACTTCCCTTCGATGCGGATGGTCTGATCGGCGCGGTCGTCGCCGCGCACGCAGGCGGCGAGCACGAGCCGGTCGCCGTCGGCCAAGGCGCGCAGGGCTTCCCACACCCGCGCCGCCGAGGCGTCGTTGATTCCGGAGTCGGTGTCGTCGATGGTGATGACGGGTTTGCCGGTGGCCGCGGCGAACGCCAGCGACAGCAGGGTGCGTTCCACTTTGGGCAGGTGACCGTAGGTGGCGCCGGTGTCGGCCCCGACGCCGAGGTCGCGGCAGCTGGCGCGCACGGCGGCGGCCTCGATGCCTTCGCACAGTTCGGTTTCGGAGATCAGCTGCGCGACCGTGTGGTTCTCGTCCGCGAAGATCGCCGGTGGGGCCTGCGCCACCGCGACGCGCTCGCGGACGCGGCGGGGGTGGGAGTCGCCGTCCACGGTCACGGTCCCCGCGCCGTGGATGAAGCGCCCCGACAGCGACAGCAGCGCCGAGGTGCGGCCGGTTCCCGACTCGCCCACCAGCGCGACCAGCTCGCCGCGCCGGGCCCGCACCGTCAGGTCGGCGAAGATGCCGCCCTCCGGCCCGGACGCCGAGATCCGTTCGGCGACAAGGAAAGGCTCGGGCTCGATGTCGGGCTCGGGGATCGGCGGCATCGCCCGCGTGGCGTCCGCGGGCTGCTCGGCTTCGTCCGGTCTCATCACACGCTCATCATCACATCGATTGACACATGTAGTGATGTTACTCGTCAGTAGCGTTAATCGGCGCCCGCCCCACATGCCACACGCCCCGGAACCGAACGGCTCCGGGGCGTGTGTCGAGTGAGCTCGCCGATCAGGTCCCGGAACGGTGCCCGAAGACGTACACGGTGTCGTTCATCTTCAGAATCTCGTACAGCTTCTTGGCGTCCGCGTGCAACAGGTTGATGCAGCCGTGGGAGCCGAAGGAGTCGTGAATATAGGTGGTGGTCTCGTGCAGGCCCATGCCGTCGTGGAAGTGCTGCCAGTACGGCAGCCACACCTTGAACGGGTGCGACCAGTGCTTCTTCTCGCGAACGTTGATGTGCCAGGTGCCGGTCGTGGTCGTGTGACCCTTCATACCGGTGCGCACCACGGTCGGGGCGAAGATCTGCTTGCCGTTCTGGGTGACCCACAGCGTCTGGTGGGTCAGATCGATGCACACCACGTGCCCCTTGCCGGACTTGCATTTGTCCTTTGAGGAGTTGACGAGGTGGCCGGCGATCCGGTTGGTCAGCGGTCCCGCGTAGCCGTGGACCGGGCGAATGTCATACCGTTTCTGGAAGTTCTTGATCGTGGTGCATTCCTGATCGGTGAGCTTCCCGTCGACCGTGATGGGACCGAAGCCGCCCAGCTGCTTCAGCGCCTTCTCCACGGCCTTTTGATCCGGCCCCTGCTCGCACTTGGTCGAGGCGGGGGTGGCGTCATAGGAGGGTCGCGCGGTTTCGACGGTGCGAACCGCGTGGGTTGAGGTACGGGTCGCGGCGGCGTGGTCGTCCTGAGTGGATGATGCGGAGGCCGGGGAAGCCGTCGCGATCACCCCCACCGCCGTGGCAACGGCGGTCAACGCCACGATCGCCTTACGCAAACGCATGGATATCTCCCCCTTGGGGTTGAGGTGGTACCTGTCACCAAGTATTACCGCATCCAGCGTGCCAGACTGGATAGTCGCGATCACACACGGGAAGCAGAGGAGGGCATCGGCGTGACCGAGGGACCACTCATCGTTCAAAGCGACAAGACGCTGCTCTTGGACGCGGACCACCCGCAGGCCTCCGAGTGCCGGCTGGCCATCGCCCCCTTCGCCGAGCTCGAACGCGCCCCCGAGCACATTCACACCTATCGCCTGACGCCGCTGGGCCTGTGGAACGCCCGCGCCGCGGGACACGACGCCGAGTCCGTGGTCGACGCGCTGCTGAAGTACGCCCGCTACCCGGTGCCGCACTCGCTGCTGCTCGACCTCACCGAGACCATGGACCGCTACGGGCGGCTGAGTCTGGCCAAGCACCCCGCCCACGGCCTGGTGTTGCAGGGCCACGACCCCGCGGTGCTCACGGAGGTCTCCCGCAGCAAGAAGCTCGCGGGCATGCTCGGCTCACCCATCGACGAATCGACCATCGTCGTTCACGCCTCCGAGCGGGGACGCCTGAAACAGGCCCTGCTCAAGCTGGGCTGGCCCGCCGAGGACCGAGCGGGCTATGTGGACGGTGAGGCGCATCCCATCGGCCTCACCGAGGAGGGCTGGCAGCTGCGCCCCTACCAGAAGGAGGCGGTGGAGTCCTTCTGGTCGGGCGGCTCGGGCGTGATCGTGCTGCCCTGCGGCGCGGGCAAGACCCTCGTGGGCGCGGGCGTCATGGCCCAGGCCCAGGCCACCACGCTGATCCTCGTCACCAACACCGTCGCGGCACACCAGTGGCGCCGCGAACTGTTGGCCCGCACCAGTCTCACCTCCGACGAGATCGGCGAGTACTCGGGCGAGCGCAAGGAGATCCGCCCGGTCACCATCGCCACCTACCAGGTCCTCACCTCCCGCTCCAAGGGCGAGTTCCGCCATCTCGACCTGTTCGACGCCCGCGACTGGGGCCTGGTGGTCTACGACGAGGTGCACCTGCTGCCCGCCCCGATCTTCCGCTTCTCCGCCGACCTCCAGGCCCGCCGCCGCCTCGGCCTCACCGCCACCCTCGTGCGGGAGGACGGGCGCGAGGGCGACGTGTTCTCCCTGATCGGCCCCAAGCGCTACGACGCGCCGTGGCGCGACGTCGAGGCCCAGGGCTGGATCGCCCCGGCCGAGTGCACCGAGGTGCGCGTCAGCCTGTCCGACAGCGAACGCATGGCCTACGCCGTGTGCGAGGAGACCGACCGCTACCGCGCGGCGGCCACCATGGACGCCAAGCTGGACGCCGTGGAATCCATCGTGCGCAAGCACTCCGGCGAGCGCGTCCTGATCATCGGCGCCTATCTCGACCAGCTCGAGGCCCTGTCGTCCCATCTGGACGCCCCCGTCGTGCGGGGCTCCACCCGCACCAGGCAACGCGAGGAGCTCTTCGCCGCCTTCCGCAGCGGCGAACTGTCCACTCTCATCGTCTCGCGGGTCGGCAACTTCTCCATCGACCTGCCCGAGGCCGCCGTGGCCATCCAGGTGTCGGGCACCTTCGGCTCCCGCCAGGAGGAGGCCCAGCGCCTGGGCCGCATCCTGCGCCCGAAGTCCGACGGCCGCGGCGCCCACTTCTACACCGTGGTCTCCCGCGACACCGTCGACACCGAGTACGCCGCCCACCGCCAGCGCTTCCTCGCCGAACAGGGCTACGCCTACCGCATCGTCGACGCCGACGAATTCGAAGGCTAGCCCGCCGCAACGCCAAGGGAAGAAAAGCGGAAGATCGCGCCGCTAGCCTTCGCCGGGACTGACCCAACCCCTCAAGGAGTCAAGCCCGATGAAGAAGTCCATCCGCCGCACCCTGCTGACCACCGCCGCGGTCGCCGCCGTGGTCGCGGGCGGCGTCACTGTCACGACCGTCGCCAACGCCGACTCCGTGAACGCCTCGGCGGCCTGCACCGCCAAGGGCGCCGACCTGATCGACTGGCCCTACTACAAGGCCTTCAAGACCACGGTCAACATCCGCAGCGGACGCAGCACCAACTGCGTCGCCCTCGGCACCGGCTACACCAGCCACAAGGTCGACATCCACTGCACCAGCGAAACCGGGGACTGGACCTACGTCCGCGACGTCAACACGGGCGTCAAGGGCTGGGTGGCCGACAAGTACCTGAAGTTCTACGACGGCCGCGTCCGCGTCTGCTAGAACCCACAATCCTTCCCCCGCCCCGAAAGATGGCCGCCGCGCACCTGTCGCGACGGCCATCTTTCAATTCCCGGGGGAGCCGTCGGCGCGGTAGGAGACGTAGGCGCCGATGTCGGGGGAGGTCATGAGGCGGGCGGCGAACAGGTTCAGCACGATGGAGACCACCAGGCCGATCCCCGCGGCCTCGCCGTGGCGCGAGAAGGTTCCCCCGCAGAGGATCGCGACATTGGCGACGATGGACGCCACCAGAATGACTCCCGCATAACGGAAGCCCCGCGGTCTGCCGTTCCACAGCGCGGGGAGGTTCACTCCGAACGCCGCCAGCAGCACGCCGACCAAGAGCAGGCCGACCAGGGCCTGGCCCTGGTGCCCGAAGCCGCGCATCAGGGCGGCGATCTCCTCGACGAGCAGCTCGAAGCCCATCGACACGACGGACAGCGTCAGGCTCGAGCCGAGCACGGCCACCAGCCACATCAGGTTCTTGGGGCGCAGGCGATCGGCGTCGGAAGCCACGTTTGTCTCCTCGCGAGGGGCGCCGACACGGTAGCGGACCCGCGCAAGGTCAGGAGGAGCGTTGCCTGGCGTAGCTCTCCAGCCATTCGAGCTGCTTGGGGTCGAGGCTGGGGCGGACGCGCTTGCGGGCGTCGGCGACGTGGGCCGCGGTGACCTCGCTGGCCTCGACGGATTCGCGCATCGCCGACAGGGCCGCCTCGCGGATCAGGGCCGAGCAGTCGGCGGCCGAGAAGTTGTCGAGCGAGGCGCCGAGGTCGGCAAGGTCGACGTCGTCGGACAGGGGGACCGTGACGGACGCCGCCCTCAGGATCGCGGTGCGGCCGTTGGCATCGGGGGGCGGGACGTAGACGAGGCGCTCGAGGCGGCCGGGGCGCAGCAGGGCGGGGTCGATCATGTCGGGGCGGTTGGTGGCGCCGATGACGACGACGTTGCGGAGGTCCTCGACGCCGTCGAGCTCGGTGAGGAGGGCGGCGACGACGCGGTCGGCGGTGCCCGAGTTGGAGTCCTGGCCGCGGACGGGGGCCAGGGCGTCGAGTTCGTCGAAGAAGATCAGGGTGGGGGCGGCCTGGCGGGCGCGGCGGAAGAGGTCGCGGACGCTGGCCTCGGACTCGCCGACCCACTTGTTGAGGAGCTCCGCGCCCTTGACGGAGAGCACATTGGACTTTCCGCTGCCCGCGATCGCCTTCACCAGGTAGGTCTTGCCGCAGCCGGGGGGACCGTAGAGCAGGACGCCGCGGGGGGCGGCGATGCCGAGGCGGGTGAACGTGTCGGGGTAGGTCAGTGGCCACAGCACCGACTCGGTGAGGAGCTGCTTGACCTCGACCATGTCGCCGACGTCGTCCAGCGAGATCTGGGCGAGCTCCAGTGTGGAGTCCGCCATGCTGGAGGGGCGGACCGCCGACAGGGCGGAGATGAAGTCGTCGATCTGCAGGGCCGTGGCGCCGCCGTCCTTGGCGCGCATCGCCGCGCGGACCCCCGCCTCGCGCACCAGGGTGAGCAGGTCGGCGGCCACGTAGCCGGGCGCCTTGGAGGCGACGTCCTCCAGGCGGACGTCGGCGGCGATCCGCATGGACGCGGTGAACGCCTCCAGGAGCTCGCGGCGGGCGGCCGCGTCGGGCATCGGGATGGTGATCTCGTGCTCCAGCAGCCCCGGCTGGCGCAGCAGCGGGGAGACCGTCTCGGGGCTGGCGGTGGTGCAGATGACGGCCTTGCCGTCGGCCAACAGGTCGCGGACGGTGCGCCTGAAGACCGTGGACAGCGGGGTGGTGGTGTCGCGGGGCGCGAGTTCCTCCACTCCCGACACCAGCAACATCGAGCCCGCCCCGAGCTGTTCGGTGGCGCGGCGCAGCGCGGCGGCGGCGTCGTTGGCGGTCAGGGCGGCCAGCTCGGGCGCCCAGATGTGGACGATGGTCGCCCCCACCGCGTCGGCCACCGAGTGGGCCATGGTGGTCTTCCCCGTGCCCGAGGGGCCCGTCAGCAGGACGCCGAGGGTGACGTCGGTGCCGACGGTGGCCAGCACCTCGCGGTGGTTGAAGGCCAGGTCGAGCAGCTCGCGGAGCTCCTCGGCCTCGGCGCGAATCCCCGCCAGCTCCTCCAGCGGCACCACCTCGGTCGCGGCGGGCCCCGGGGCCGGGGGCCGCGTCGGCGAGGCGGGCTCGTCGCGGCGCACGGGCAGCGGGTTGGCTTGCGGCGCCGGGGAATCCCGCACGATGTGCAGCCGCGGACGGGTGGCGGGCGCGGTGGTGGCGGCCCCGCGGTGCCAGGACACGACGGTGTCCGATGTGATCATCACGGCGTCGGCGGGGTCGGCGTCGGCGATGGTGAGCAGCACGGTCGTCCAGCCCATGCCGACGGTGTTGGACAGCGACCGTCGCGCCTCGGCCACCGAACCGCGCTCGGCGCCGCCGATGTCAAGCGGCAGCAGGGAAACCTCGTCCCCGACGGACACCACCTTGGACAACAGCGCCAGCCGCAGCGTCTCGGCCGACACGGCCGCGGCGATCTCGACGGGCCCCGTCACCTCCACGCGCCGCGCCGCCGCCAGGGCCACGGGCTCCACGGTGATCACGTCGCCGTCGCGGACCCCGAGGTTCCCCAGTGTCAGGTCGTCGGCGTAGATCGCGCCCCGCCCCGCGTACCGCTCGGCGGTCAGCGCGATCCCCGTGGTGGTCCGGTTTCCCCGCAGCCTCACGGGATCCCCCGCCTGCAAACCCAGGGCGGTCAACACCTCGGCATGCAGCCGAACGATTCCCCGCCGCGCGTCCAACGCGGCGGGACGCAGCGACACGGCCAGGCTCAGAGAAGTCACGCGAGTAAGCCTAGCGAGCAGTGCTAACGGCATTTCCGATCAATGCCCCACCCCACCTTGGGGGCTGACCACCCTCAACAAGGTATGTCAAATTAAATCCCCATCGGACAATCCGTCAAGCCGTTATTCAGCCGAGGTTCAGGAGGATGCGTGAGCTCAGCTCTCCAGCTCGCGCGCCACGGCGTGGACCACCTCGGCGATCTTGGCGGTGTGCTTGCGATCGGGCTGGCGGCCGCGGCGCAGGGACGGCATGACCTGGTCCTCCAGGACCTTGATCATGTCCTCGATGAGGCCGTGGAGCTCGTCGGGGGAGCGCTTCTCGCGCGGGGGCTCGGCGGCCTTGACGCGCTTGGGGGTCTCGACGAGCTTGACCGACATGGCCTGGACGCCGCGACGGGTGTCCACAATGCCATATTCGAGCTTCTGGCCCGCCTTCAGCTCCTCGACGTCGTCGGGCAGGGAGTCGCGGTGCAAGAAGACATCGCTGCCGCCATCGTCCCGAGAGACGAAGCCGAAGCCTTTGTCGGCGTTGTACCACTTGACTCGACCGCTGGGCACAGCTTGACCTCTAACTCACTCGCCAGGAACATGTCGTGGTCGCTTGGTCGCGACGCATCCTTAGCCTAACGTTCCGATTCCGCGACACGCCAGGGTGTTAAGCCGTCGTGACGGGCACCAGACCCGCCGTCGCGGCCCGGTCCAGCAGGGTCTTTACCGCGGCGTGGCCCACGTCACCCAGGTCGGCGCTGAACTCGTTGACGTACAGATCGATGTGCTGCTTGGTGACGGCGGGGGACAGCTCGGAGGCGTGCTCGGCCACGTACGCCGCGCTCGCCTCGGGGTGATCCCAGGCATAGTGGACGCTGGCGCGGATCCACCGCGTGATCGCGGCGGTGTCCAGGCCCCGGCGGGCCAGGATCGCGCCCAGCGGTATCGGGCAGCCCGTCTCGGACTCCCACCACTCGCCCAGATCGGCCACCATGGACAGTCCGTGGTCCCGATAGGTGAAGCGGGCCTCGTGGATCACCAGGCCCGCGTCGAAGCGCCCCGACGCCACGCCGGGCATGATCTCGTTGAAGGGCACCACGGCGATCTCGCGGGGCGCGAAACCCTGCGCCCACAAGCGAAACAGCAGGTAAGCGGTGGTGCGGTCGCCGGGAACGGCCACCGTGGCGCCGTCCAGCGAGGCCGCGGCGTCGCGGGCCAGGACCAGCGGGCCGCACCCGCGTCCCAGCGCCCCGCCGCACGGCAGCAGTTCGTAGGTGTCCAACAGCCACGGCAGGGCCGCGTACGACACCTTCACCACGTCGAACTCGCCGTTCAGGGCCGCGGTGTTGGTGACGTCGACGTCGGCGAAGGTCACCTCGGGGACGGGCGCGCCGTCCACCAGGCCGTGCACCCACGCGTGGAAGACGAAGGTGTCGTTGGGGCAGGGGGAAAAGGCCAGTCTCATCGCAGCTCCTCCATCGCCTTGGTCAGCGCCGCGAATCCGCCCGTCCAGTCCCAGCCGGCGACGTCGCGGTCGCCGACGGCGTTGGAGATGGAGCGCACCTCCACGAACGGCAGCCCCGCCTGGGCGGCGGCGGTGCCGACGCCGAAGCCCTCCATGGCCTCGGCGACCGCGTCGGGATAGGACTTCGCCAGCCGCGCCGCCTCGTCCCGCGTGCCCGTGATGGTCGCCACGGTGAGGACGTCGCCGCGGGTGCCCGTGACCTTGGCGGCCAGCCGCAGCGCGCACACCGCCACGTTGCTGCCGAAACCCAGCTCGCCCAGCGGCGTGAAGCCCGACTCGTCGACCATCCCGAGCTCGGGGGAGACCGCGGCGGCGGCCACCACGACGTCGCCGGCGCCGACCCGCCCGTCCAGTCCGCCCGCGATCCCGGCGTTGACCACGCCGTCGTAGCGGATGCCCGCCGCTTCGGCGCGGGCGAGGAGGCGGGCGGTTCCCGCGGCGGCGGCGGACGGGCCGACGCCCACGGTGTAGGCGTCGTGCGCCGAACCCGACAGTCCCTTCAGGACGGCGTCGCGTTCTTCGTCGACGGCGGTGACGATGAGCAATTTCACGGCCGAAACGCTACCCGGGCGTCGCCGGCGCTCCAAGCCACACCACCGGCGGGGTAGGCGACGCCACTTCCGAGCAAGCACTATCCTGGCCGGGTGTCGCAAACTTCCACGATGTCCAGGCGGGCCCGCCTCGATCGGGTGTGCGCCGACGCCGTAGAGCTCGCCCGTGAGGCCGCCGCCGAAACCGGCGAGGGAATCGGCGAGCACCTGGGCGCCGAGGCCGAGGCCGAGCGGGTGGTCACGCACCTGTTCGAGTGTCTGCTGCCCGGCTACCGGGGCTGGCGCTGGGCCGTGGTTGTCGCCAGGGCGCCGCGCTCCCGCACCGTCACCGTCTCGGAGACCGCGCTGCTGCCCGGTCCCGACGCGCTGGTGGCCCCCGAATGGGTGCCGTGGTCCCAGCGGCTGCGCGCCGGGGACGTCGGCGTCGGCGATCTGCTGCCGACCGCTCCCGACGACCCGCGGCTCGATCCGGCCTATGTGTACTCGGACGACGACGGCCTGGAGGACCTCGCGTTCGAGCTGGGCGTGGGCCGCGAGCGGGTGATGAACCGCGAGGGCCGCGCCGAGTGCGCCGATCGCTGGTACGCCGGCGACCGGGGCCCGACCGCGGAGATCGCGACGTCCGCGCCCGCCGACGCGCGCTGCGCCTCCTGCGGCTTCTTCCTGCCGCTGGCGGGTTCGCTGCGCCAGGTCTTCGGGGTCTGCGGCAACGTCTACGCGTCCGACGACGCCAGGGTGGTGTCGTCCGATCACGGTTGCGGCGCGCACTCCGAGGTGCTCAGCGGCGAGGCGGAGGCCGTGGCGGGGGCCGTGGACCACGCCGGGACCGTCTACGACGACAACGTGGTCGAGCGGGTCGAGCCCGAAACGGAAGCCGACGCGCCCGACGAGCCCGCCGCGTCCGAAGAGCCCCCTGAGGACGAAGAGTCCCCTAAGGACGAAACGACGGCCGAGGAGAAGCCCTCCGCCGTCCACACCGAACCGTCGGAGTGATCAGTCGCGCCGACGGCGTCCCCGATCGTGAATGATCATGATCACGATGCCCGGGATTCCCAGCGCCGCGCCGAACCACGCGCAGTCGATCCACCACGAACGGCCGCCCGCGGCCAGGTCGTCGGAGAAGAACGTCAACACGACGGCCGCGAGAAGCCACAAGGCAGTGCCCCCAACGGCAAGCGGGGTCATCGGCATGTCTACCGGCGGTGGAGTGGGACGCTCTGACACGCTAAGAATCTAGCGCGCGGTCACCAGGAGAACCCCGTCCGAATGGTTACTTTGAGGGATATTCGCGATCTTGAGCCTTTGGATGCGCCGAGATCGGGTGGTTTGCCTGTACCGTGGGGCGTACTGTCGAGTGGTGTCGTCGCGACCGGTTGGGGCGACCTCAGGGAGCCAGGGCCGCTCGGCGACGAGGACAGCCGACACGACTAGGGGTGTGTACGAGATGCGACCGGTACGCTTCGTCGCCCTTTCCGAGGACGGCCAGGCATTGGTTCTGGCGGACGAACTGGGGCGACTGTTGGGGCTGCCCCTGGACGACCGGGTGCAGACCGCGGTTCACCATGACCATTCCACATCGGAACCCGCTGCCGCGCCGGTGGAGCGCCGGGTCGCCTCGCAGATCTCACTGTCCCCTCGCGACATTCAGACCCGGATCCGTTCGGGTGAATCCGCCGACGACATCGCCCGCAGCGCGGGCGTGACGGTGGACAAGGTGCTGCGGTACGCGGGCCCGGTGCTACAGGAGCGGGCCATGCTGGCGCAGGGCGCGCGACGCGCCCGGCTGGCCAATTCGGACCGCGCCGACCGGATGTCCGATGTGGTGGACGTGAAGCTGGCGCAGCACGGCGTCGACGTCGCCTCGGTGTCGTGGGACGCCTGGCGCCGCGAGGACGGCACCTGGCGGGTGTCGGCCACGTGGACGTCGGGCAAGTCGACCGCCCAGGCCAGCTGGGACATGGACCGTTCCCGCCAGACCGTGACGCCGCACGACGAGATGGCGCAGTTCCTGTCCACCCCGGCGCCGACCAGCCTGCGCAAGGATTCGGACCACCACGAGCTGCGCTCCCCGTCGACCGCGGCGCGTCCCTCCCGGGACCCGCTGTACGGCGTCACCCGGCGCGATCCCGCTCCGTCCCCGAAACCGGAACCGGCGCCCGAGCGCCCCGACCCGCTG
>NZ_DASQPW010000252.1:0-23009 GCF_035643755.1 Stackebrandtia sp.
CGGCGCGCGGCGTCGCGGCTGGTGGCGTAGACGCGGGCACCCAGCGCCCGGGCCAGCAGGATCGCGGCGGTGGACATGCCGCCGCCCGCGCCCTGCACCAGGACCGCGCCGTCGTCGGGGAGGCGGCCCCGGGTGGTGAGCATGCGGTAGGCCGTCAGGTAGGCGGTGGGTAGACAGGCGGCGCGGGCGAAGCTCAGGCTCGCGGGCTTCGGGATCAGGTTGCGCCGCGGCACCGCCACCCGCTGGGCCAGGGTGCCGTCGAAGCGCTCGGACAGCAGGCTGCGCTTGGGATCCAGGGTCTCGTCGCCGCCCGCGGCGGGGTCGGCGATCACGGAGTGGACGATCACCTCGTTGCCGTCGGCGTCGACGCCCGCGGCGTCGCAGCCGAGGATCATCGGGCACTGCTCGGCCGACAGCCCTACCCCCGCCAGCGACCACAGGTCGTGGTGGTTCAGGGTGGCGGCGCGAACGTCCACAACGGTCCATCCCTCGGCGGGCTCGGGCTCGGGGCGTTGCGACACCGACAGAGCCGACAGCGGGGACTCGGGATCGGTGGTGGTGGCGAAGACGGAAAGCATGGGCCCGACCCTAGCGGTCGACCCTCTCGCGGCGCTCATGCTTCTCGCGCTACGCGCTCGAAGTCCCAGGAATGCGGGTCGCGGGCGACCAGGTCGGTCGGCGGCTCGGGGAGGTGGCGGGGGTGGTCGCTCCAGTGGGAGATCACCACGACGCGGTCGGCGGCGGCGTAGATGTCGCTGCGGACGTGGTCGGGGTCGGATTCGACGGCGGGCACCGCGACGTCGCGGACCCAGGCGACCAGTTCGACGATGGACTCGGGAAGGCCCCGGGCCTCCCACATGCGCGCGATCATGCCCCCATGCTGCCTCAGAAGCCGTCCCGCGTCTTCGAGTAGGTGGCGTACGGGTCGACTTGCTCACCGTCCGGGCGGGCACATCGGACGTTCAAGGGCGACTTCTCATGCGGGCCCCGGCATCGCCGGGCATTCCCCGAGCTCCCCTCCTATAAGGTTCGGGTCCTACCCGGCGACGGACGCGGCGTCGGCCGCGCCGAGGAGACTGATACCGCCGCATCCCAGCGGCCGGTTATTTTCGGGTGGTGGTTCCAGTCTCGGAGTCCAACGACACCGTTGTATAACAACTTGATCACTACTCAAGACTCACATGCAATCATCTATATGAATAGATCTGTCGTATTGTCCGGCCCTGACCGCATCACACGTGACATCGACCCATGCGAAATGATCGAGATGTGAGCCAGATGCCCGAACCGCACGACGCCCCGGACCTCCCCGAGGGGTCCACGCCGCCGCTCGCGCCGTTCCTGCCCCTGTCGTCCAGCCCGAGCCGCAAGCCGAACCCGCCCTTCGCCTCTGGATACATCACTCCCCCGATGTCCGCGCCGCCGAGCCCGCCGCCGCCCGCCGAGGAGAGGGCGGGCAGCCTGTGGCGCCCCCAGACCCGCCTATGGCTACTGTGGATGATCACCGCGATCCTCGTGGTGAGCGCGGTTCTGGTCACCATCTACGCGATGAACCGCCCCGGAACCGCGGGCGCCGACCCGGGCGACAAGCATTCCGGCGCCAACGACGAATCCTCGAGCGCTGAGGGCTCCTCGTCGGAGTCGACGTCCGACGAGTCCTTCCCCTCGGGCGAGACGCCGCCGTCGGGCGACTACGACGTCGTCTCGGTCGGATCGGGCCAGTGCCTGGGGGTGGGGCCCGAGATCGGCAACCCCGGCACCAAACAGGTGATCGTCCAGGACACGTGCGGCGACACGAAGCTGAAGACCTCCCTGGTCGACAAGGCCGGCGGCTTCATCATCGCCATGGACGATCCCGACCACGGCCACGGCTGCGTCACCGCCGAGCACAACCACCGCGACTACCTCTTCGTGCCGCTGGACTGCCACGACGACACCCACCAGGTGTTCACCCTGGAGAAGGCGGACGGTGGCTATCGGCTCCACATCAAGGCCGCCGACGACCTGTGCCTCGGCGTCATCGTCGACGACCACGGCAGCAAGAAGCCGGGCCTGCAGACCCTGGTGTACCCCTGCGGCAAGGAGGGCGGCCAGATCTTTCGCTTCGCCAAGCCATGAAAGCGCTCCCAGTCGCGTCGGCACTAATATGTCCCTACACGACTGACGCGAGACAAGGGTGCTATGTCAGGCACAGATTCGCCCGCCGCGCCGCACGGCGGCCCCGACTCCCTCATCGACCTGTCGCGACCCGAGCCCGAGCGGCCCCACCGCAGCCCGCAACGCTGGCTGCTGGTGGTGGGCGCGATCGTGGCGGCGATCGGCGTCGCCATCGCCGTGGCCGCCTTTGTCACCCCCGACCAGCGGGGCGACAAGCCCGCCGCCGTGCCCGACCCGCCGCCGTCGGGCAGGTACTACATCAAGGCCGTCCACTCGGGGCTGTGCCTGGGCATCGGCCCCGAGATCAAGAACGACCGCCCCACCCCCAAGCGGGTGCTGGTGCAGGACAAGTGCTCCAAGGCCAAGCCCGTCATGGGCCTGACCAACGACAACGGCGTCTACCGCATCAACGCCTACGACCCGGCGCAGGGCACCGACTGCATCCGCGCCGACAAGGCCGACGCGCACGGCTACGTGCTCACGCCGAGCCCGTGCGCCGACGATCCGCGCCAGATGTTCTTCCTGGAGAAGACCTCCGGCGAATACCAGGTCAGCTTCTCCAGCCAGCAGGACGTGTGCGTCGGCATCATGAACGGCGCCGACGCCCCCGGCACCCAGGCGCTCACCGGCCCCTGTGGAGACTCGGGTCAGAGATTCACCCTCGAGAAGCGTTAGCCGCCGCTTCCACGGCCACCGTCACCGCGGGGGCGACCCGGGGGTCCAGCGCCGAGGGGACGATGTAATCCGCCGACAGGTCGTCGCCGACGCACGCGGCGATGGCGTCGGCCGCCGCCAGCTTCATCGCCGGGGTGATGTCGCGCGACCGCGCGGCCAGGGCCCCGGCGAAGATGCCCGGGAAGGCCAGCACGTTGTTGATCTGGTTCGGCATGTCGCTGCGGCCGGTGGCCACCACCGAGGCGTACTTGGCCGCGAGCCGGGGCGAGACCTCGGGCTCGGGGTTCGACAGCGCGAACACCACGGCGTTCGGGTTCATCGCCGCGACGGACGCCTCGTCCAGGCGCGCCCCCGACAGCCCCACCAGGACGTCGGCGCCGCGCAGCGCCTCGCCGACGTCGCCGGACCGCTTGTCGGGGTTGGTGATGACGGCCAGCTCCTCCTTCACCGGGTTGAGGTTCGACCGTCCGGAGTGGATGATGCCTCGGGAGTCGGTGACGGTGATGTCCGTGGCGCCCGCGGCCAGCAGCATCTTGGTCACCGCCACGCCCGCCGCGCCCGCGCCCATCACCACGATCCGGATGTCGCCGAGCTTGCGATCGCGCAGCCGCAGGGCGTTGCGCAGCGCCGCCATGACGACCACGGCGGTGCCGTGCTGGTCGTCGTGCATCACGGGGATGTCGAGCTCGGCCTCCAGCCGCGCCTCGATGTCGAAGCAGCGCGGCGCCGAGATGTCCTCCAGGTTGATGCCGCCGAAGGACGGGGCCAGCCGCCGCACCGTCTCCACGATCGCGTCGGGATCGGTGGTGTCGAGGCAGATCGGCACCGCGTCGATGCCGCCGAAGCGCTTGAACAGGACGCACTTGCCCTCCATCACGGGCATGGCGGCCTTCGGCCCGATGTCGCCCAGGCCCAGCACCGAGGTGCCGTCGGTGACCACGGCGACCAGGTGGGAGGTCCAGGTGTAGTCGGCGGCCAGGGACTCGTCGGCGGCGATCGCCCGGCACACCTGGGCGACGCCGGGAGTGTAGGCGATGGACAGGTCGTCGCGGGTCGTGAGTGGACGGGCCAGATCGGTGCGGAGCTTGCCGCCCCGGTGCTCATGCAGGATCTTGTCGATGTCGTCGGTCATGACGTCCTCTGTTACTCCACATTGTCGAATCGTTGCGCGCGAAGAGGGGCGAACACCGCAGGGGTCTCCTGTCACGGGTGGGTGGAAGTCTATCGGTGGGGATGTCGGGTCCGTCCTCGCCGCTGGCCGCCTCGGTAGTAGCCTCAACGGCGAGGAAGATCGACTCGTCCGCCGACAGCATGGAGGTTTTGATGCGCCTTTCGCATCTGCTGGCATCTCGACTGTTTGTCCCGCAAGCCACCGCTTCTGCCCACTGCGACCTGCCGTGCGGGGTGTACGACCCGGCGCAGGCGCGCATTGAGGCGGAGTCGGTCAAGGCGATCTGCGAGAAGTACCAGGCCAATGAGGACCCAGAGTTCCGCACCCGCGCGCTGCTGATCAAGGAGCAGCGCTCGGAGCTGGTCAAGCACCACCTGTGGGTGCTGTGGACGGACTACTTCAAGCCGCCTCACTTCGAGAAGTACCCGCAGCTTCACGTGCTGGTCAACGAGGCCACCAAGCTCGCCGGTGCCTCGGGCGCCAAGGGCTCGGCCGACCCGGCGGTCGCCGAGCAGCTGCTGGGCAAGATCGACGAGATCGCCAAGATCTTCTGGGAGACCAAGCAGGGCTAGGAACGATCAGGGCGCGGGGTGCGAGTTCATCGGGCCCCGCGCTTTTCATCCCGCGAGGAGAACGCCCCATGACCCATGCGGTGGACGGCGACGTGCTGCTGTTGGATGTGCCCGCGGAGCAGCGTTTCCTGCCGGTGCTGCGCACCGCGACGGCGGGACTGGCCACCCGGCTGGGCTTCGGGCTCGACGCCATCGAGGACCTGCGGGTGGCGGTGGACGAGGCGGCGGGGCTCATGATGACGGCGGCCGACGGCGCGGACGCGGTGACCCTGAAGTGCCGCTTCGACGTCACGGACCTGGATCTGCTCATCACGATCGGCGCCCGGGACATCGGGCCGTTGCCGGATCGGCAGTCCTTTGATTGGCGGGTGCTCGACACCCTGGCCGATTCCGTCGGCAGTGAGATAAGCGACGGAGTCACGACCGTGCGTTTGTCGCAAAGGCGTCCATCGGACGCCGCCGCGATGTGAACGACGGGTTGTCTATAACCAACGAAATTGTTGTTCGTAACGAAAACGAACCGGGGAGAAACGCACCGCGACAATCGCGATAAGTGCGTTTCTCCCCGCACGCTTCCTGCTTGTCAAGCCTGCGCGGTGGTTGTCAACTTCCGCAGTCCACCGCGGCGTTTGAGCAGGCGCCGTTCGTCTTCGCTCATACCACCCCAAATTCCGGCGTCTTGGCCGGAATCCAGCGCCCATTTCAGGCACTCTTCGGTTACGGGGCAGCGCCGGCAGACCGCTTTGGCCTGCTCTACCTGCACCAGGGCGGGACCACTGTCTCCAATAGGGAAAAACAGCTCCGGGTCCTCATCCCGGCAGATGGCGTGGTGGCGCCAGTCCATTAGTGCGACACTCCTTGATCGGATCGGTACGTCATTTGGCGGGCCTCAATACCAGCAACCTCGCTTGTGAATGCTTTCACGAACTGGCGCAATGTCAAGGGGATCGTTACGAAAATCTTGGGCGCGTGAGGAACCTCACGAGGTGTATGCCCGGATTTGTCGGGTAATTCCCGCTCGACACGCGGAGACCTGATGCGAATCTAGTCCGCAAGGCTCCAGCATTGTGGCGTTTTGGCAAGTTTTCTCGCGATGTCGCGCCGCCGGATTCCGCTAGGTTCAGCACACCACGCGCAAAGCGCCGGGCGCTGATTCCAACTCCACTTCATCGCTCTCACCAAGATAGTCGCCATCGAGCTGAAAAGCTTGCGGTCGCGCCGAAGACAATCGAAATTTCTCCAAATCGTGGTGCGCGACGATTTGGCGACCGCGCGGTGGCCTACTCCCGGTGAACAACTGCGTCGCGGTGCGTGCGGTCGCTACAAAACTCAAGTGGCGCAACGACAGTATGTCAAGGCCCGTATCGAATGACGCCCGCGGATTCGGGCTGATCCCGCGGTCACCCAGGTACGTCCACGGCGTGGTGTTCTGGATGATGGCGAGACTGAGCCCGGTCTGGGGCGGTCTGCCCGGGATTTCCAGTCGCAGCATGGGGTGTCGGCGATCGCTGCCGGAAAAGAATTGCGCCACGGTGGCGCGCAGGTACCGCGCGGGCGTGGCGGATTGGCCGCGCACCCGCGCGCGCTCCACTCGCCGAATCGCGGCGGCGTCCAATCCCAGGCCCGCGCAAAAAGTGAAATATCGACCATTGGCTTTGCCGAGGCCAATGGTACGCATTCGATTGTCGCGCAACGCTTCCAGAATGACGCCGGCCCCGTCCACCCAATCGGACGGCATGCCCAGGGAGCGGGCGAAGACGTTGGTGGAGCCGCCGGGCACCACCGCGAGCCTCGGGGCCGACTCGGCGGGGCGGCCGTCGTGCAGCATCCCGTTGACCACCTCGTTGACGGTTCCGTCGCCCCCCAGGGTGACCACGAGGTCCGCGGTGTCGCTCGCCTCGCGGGCCAGATCGGTGGCGTGGCCCCGCCGCGAGGTGTAGTTCACCTGGAGATCCACGGCACTGCTCAGGGCGCGCACCAGGAGATCCCGGGCCCGCGGGCTGGTGGTGGTCGCCTTGGGATTGACGATCAGCAGTGCTCTCACAAGCCGCAACGTTATCGGTCGCTAGATTGGCGGGGTGAACGATTCACCTGAGGCCGTGTCGGCCGTCACTCGTCCCTGGACCCTGCTGCTGGCGTTGATCCTCCTGGCGGCGCAGGTCGTCGGGCTGGTGGCGCTGGCGATCTGGCTGCTGGTGCTGTCGGTGACCACCGCGCAGACCTCGACGGGCGCGGGCATCGCCGAGGCCGTGCTGGCGCTGGGCATCGCGGCGCTGCTCGGCGGCGCGACGGTGTCGATGCGGCGCGGGCACTCGGGCATGCGCGGCGTCACGATCTTCGTGGAGCTGCTGTTGTTGCCGCTGGGCTACTACCTCGCCAGGGCGGGGCTGTGGGAGTTCGCGGTGATCGCCTGGGCGCTGGGGGCGGGCATGGTCGTGCTCCTGATCGCGCCGTCGACGAGGGAGGCGCTCGGGGTGGAGTGACGGCGCCGTCCGATCACCTCGATCAGCTCGGCGCGGTCGCCCAGCACGGGCGTCACCGCCACAGCGCCCGCCCGATCGGCGGCCTCGCGCACCCGATCGTGCAGCTTCCCCTCGGCGATGAAGTACGAGGCGACCGCGACGCGGCGCGCGCCGCGGGCCCGCAGTTGCGCGATCGCTTGGGCCACATCGGGTTTGGCGGCCGACGCGTAGGCGGGAATCCACGGGATGCCGCTGTGGATCGACTGGGTTCGCGCCAGCGCCTCGATGCCGTCGCGGGCGCGCTCGTCTCGCGTCCCCGCCGTCGCCAACACCACGCCGTCGCAGGGCGGCAGGTCGCGGGCCAGGCCGCTGAGCAGCAACGGATCCCCCACGGGCGCGCCGAGGCGCACCCGCAGGTGCGGGCGGGCGGCCACGGCGGCGGCGACCACCCTCGGGATGTCCACCCGCCCGTGGAAGGCCCGCGTCAACAGCAGCGGCACCAGCACCACCTCGCGATGCCCCGCGTCGGCCAGGTCGGTGAGCGACGGCACCGCCGCGGGCTCGTCGAAGTCGAGGAACGCGGGAAGCCCCTCACTGGACGCCGCGATGCGTCGCACCGTGGCCGCCGAGCGCGGATCGGGGCTGCCGTGCGCCACCAGCACCAGGGGCGGGTTCGACGGCATCACAGGTGAATCCCGCACTCGGACTTCTCGAACATCGCCCAGCGGCCCGAGCGGGGGTCCTCGCCCGGCGCGGTGCGGCGGGTGCAGGGCCAGCAGCCCACGGAGCCGTATCCGTTGCTCAGCAGGTCGTTGACGGGGATGTCGTTGGCCGCCACGTAGGCGTCGACGTCGGCGGCGGTCCAGCGGGCGATCGGGGCGACCTTGACCTTCTTGCGCGAGGCGTCGAAGTCGACGACGCGGGTGTCGGCGCGCGACGGCGACTCGTCGCGGCGCAGGCCGGTCGCCCACGCGTCGTAGGGTTCCAGGGCTTCGGCCAGGGGCGCGACCTTGCGCAGCTGGCAGCACTCGTCGGGGGATCGCTCCCACAGGCGGGGGCCGAAATCGCCGTCCTGGCGGCCCACGGTCTGCTTGGGGGACACCGACTTCACGTGGACGGGGAGCCCGCGGCGCACCCGCTCGCGGACGTCGAGGGTCTCGGGGAAGTGCAGGCCCGTGTCGAGGAAGACCACGTCCACGCCGGGAGCCACAGTGGAGACAAGGTGGACCAGCACGGCGTCGGCGAAGGACGAGGTGACGCAGAAGCGCTCGCCGAACTCCTCAAGGGACCATTCGATGACGCGCTCGGCGCTGGCGTGGTCGAGTTCGCGTCCCGCGCGCAATGCCGTGTCGCGCAGGACGAAGGGGTCAGTCGTCATGGTGGATCACCATTCCTCGCAGTTTCACGGTGAAGACGCGGGTGCATGACGAGCACAGCCAGCCGCCTTCCTCGTGGGGACGCAGATCCTCGTCCCCGCAGTAGGGGCAGAAGTACGGGACGGCGCGCTCGCTCATCGCAGGTCCTCCTCGGCGGCGCGCTGCACCCAGTCGGCGAAGGCCTCTCCGTCGTGGCGGTCGGCCAGGTAGCGGCGGGCCAGGTTGACGATGTAGTCGCCGAGCCCGTCGGAGGTCACCTTGAGGCCGCGGAGCTTGCGTCCGAAGCCCGAGTGCAGGGCGAGCCCGCCGCCCAGGTGGACCTGGAAGCCGGGGACCTGCCTGCCCTCGTGGGTGACCAACTGTCCCTTCAGGCCGATGTCGGCGGTCTGGGTGCGTGCGCAGGCGTTGGGGCAGCCGTTGACGTGCACCGAGATCGGGACGTCCAGCTCGGGAACGCGGCGCTCCAGCTCGGCGATCAGGGCCGCCGAGCGGTCCTTGGTGTCGACAATGGCCAGCTTGCAGAACTCGATTCCCGTGCAGGCCATGGTGTTGCGGCGCCACGCCGACGGCCGCGCCGACAGCCCGATGTCGGCCAGCGCCGCCACCGCGTCGTCCACGTCGGCGGAGTCGACGTCGAGCAGCAGCAGCTTCTGGGTCGGCGTGGTGCGCACCCTCCCGCTGCCGAAGCGCTCGGCGACGTCGGCCAGCTGCGACAGCACGGTGCCGCTGACGCGGCCCACCACCGGTGCGGCGCCGATGTAGTAGCGGCCGTCGCGCTGCCGGTGGACTCCGATGTGGTCGATGATGCGTTCGGGGACGGGCGGCGCCGCGATGTCGGCCAGGTGGTAGCCGAGGTACTCGGTCTCCATCACCTCGCGGAACTTCTCCACGCCCCAGTCGTTGACGAGGAACTTCAGCCGCGCGCGGTGCCGCAGCCGCCGGTAGCCGTAGTCGCGGAACACCGAGGTGACCGCCTCCCACACGTCGGCCACCTGATGCGGTGCCACCCAGGCGCCCAGGCGCTTGGCCAGCATGGGATTGGTGGACAGGCCGCCGCCGACCCACAGGTCGAAGCCGTCGCCGTGTTCGGGGTGGGTGGCGCCCAGGAACGAGATGTCGTTGGTCTCGTAGGGCTGGTCGGGCAGCCACGACAGGCCCGTCTTGAACTTGCGCGGCAGGTTGGAGAAGGAGCGGTCGCCGATGTAGCGGGCCGTGATCTCGTCGATCAGCGGCGTGACGTCGATGCGCTCGTCGGCGGCGATCCCCGCCACGGGACTGCCCAGGACGACCCGCGGACAATCCCCGCACGCCTCCTGAGTGGACAACCCGACGCCCTCCAGCGCCCGCCAGATCTCGGGGACGTCCTCGATCTCGATCCAGTGGAGCTGGATGTTCTGGCGGTCGGTGATGTCGGCGCTGTCGCGTCCGTAGCGTTTGGACAGTTCGGCGATCACCCGCAGCTGGGCCAGGTTGAGCTGGCCTCCGTCCATGCGAACGCGCAGCATGAAGAAGCGGTCGTCCAGCTCCTCGGGCTCCAGCACGGCGGTCTTGCCGCCGTCGATGCCCGCCTTGCGCTGGGTGTACAGGCCCCACCAGCGGAAGCGTCCCCGCAGGTCGGCGGGGTCGATGGAGTCGAAACCCCCCGCGGCGTAGATGTTCTCGATGCGGGATCGGACGTTGAGCGGGTTGTCGTCCTTTTTGGATTGTTCGTTCTTGTTCAGCGGTTCGCGGTGGCCGAGGGCCCACTGACCCTGGCCCTTGGCGCGCCCGCGCGTCATCGTGGAGGACACAATGCTCCCGAGAAAAAGTTCAATGAATGAATACGCGCCGACACGGACGGCGACGGCCGTGTCGCGAAAAAGATGGGGAAATGCCTAGGAGCCGTCGGGATCAGACGGGACAGATGGCGCTGCGCGTACGTCCGAAGTCGACATGGCGGCGTGCCACCAGACGAAGACGAAGCGCTACGGACATGCGCCCAAGCATGCCACACCCACCCGACAAAAGCCACCGTCGCGCAGCTCACACCGAGCCCTCGCCGACCGCGCCGCGGCCCGCGCGAGCTGGGCATCCACGCGCGCACCGCCGCGCCGGCGGCACCTCGGTGAAATCCGCGCGACAACCCCTTGTCACACGCGCGATCTAAAGTACGATTCCCATTAACGCCGTGTAGGGCAGGTGATTACGCCAATGCACCACCCCACCGACAACGGGCGCATGCTGCGCTCGAGAGACGAAGCCGAGCACTACGTGGCCCGGGTCTGCTTCAAGACCGGGCCACCGCGGCTGATCGGGGTCGAACTGGAGCACACGGTGCACCACGCGGGTGCGGCCGACGCTCCAGTGGAACTGGAGTGCTTGCGCGACAGCCTCGGACCCCACGCACCCGCCAGTCTCAATCCCGCAAGTCCCCACGCCAGGCTCCCCGAAGGCGGTGTCGTCACCGTCGAACCGGGCGGCCAGGTCGAGATCTCCTCGGCTCCGCATTCGTCCCTGACCCGGCTCCACCAATCGGTCGACACGGACCTCGCCGCGCTACGCGGCCTGCTCGCCGCCTCGCGGCTCTCCCTCGGTTATCGCGGACTCGATCCGCGCGGTTCGCCACCACGCCTGCGCACCGCACGGTACGAGGCGATGGCGCGCGCCTTCACCCGCCACGGCCCCCACGGAACGTCCATGATGGGCGCGACCGCGGGGCTCCAGGTGTGCCTGGACTCCGGGCGCCCCGACCAGGTGGCCGCGCGCTGGCACGCCCTGCACGACATGGGCCCCGCGCTGCTGGCGCTGTTCTCGACCTCGCGGCGGCCCGGCAGCGCGTGCGCGCGCATGCGCACCTGGCTGGGCATGGACCCCACCCGCACCGCCGCGGTCACCGCCTCGGGGGATCCGGCGTCGGCATGGGCGACATACGCCATGCGGGCGCCGGTGCTGTGTGTCCGGACGAAGCGCCGACCCTGGCCGACCCCGCGCGGCGTCAGCTTCGCCGACTGGATCGCCGGGGCCCTGCCCCGTCCGCCCACCACCGCCGACCTGGATCTGCACCTGTCGATGCTGTTCCCGCCGGTGCGGCCGCGCGGCTACCTCGAGGTCCGCTACCTCGACACCCAACCCGACGGCGAATGGTTCGCGCCCGTGGCGATGATCGGCGCGCTGCTGGCCACCGACGCGACCATCGACGCCGCCCGCGAGATCTGCGCCGCCAGCCGTCGGCTGTGGAACGAGGCGGCGCGCCACGGCGGGGCCGACTCCAGGATCTCCCGGGCGGCCACGGACCTCGCCGCCCTGGCCTGCGATCACCTGCGCGACACCGGCCTGCCGGCCGACACCGCGCGCACCGTAACCACGATCACCGAGGCCCGCGTCGCCTCTTTGACCACTGAGGACAAGGAATGAACACCACCGACCTACGCACCCGCATAGCCACCGCACTGGACGCCGCCCGGCGCCGCACCCGCGAGCTCACCGACGCCGTGAGCGAGACCGACCTGACCGCGCAACACTCCCCCCTGATGTCCCCACTGGTGTGGGACTACGCGCACATCGGCAACCAGGAGGAGCTGTGGCTGGTGCGCGACGTCGGCGGGCGCGAACCGGTGCGCGCCGACATCGACGGGATGTACGACGCGTTTCAGAACCCGCGCCGCGACCGTCCCGCGCTGCCCCTGCTGCCGCCCGACGAGACCCGCACCTACACCTCCGAGGTGCGCGACAAGGTGCTCGACGTCCTGGACCGATGTCGGCTCGACGGGAATCGGCTGGTGGCCGATGGTTTCGCCTTCGGCATGATCGCGCAGCACGAGCAGCAGCACGACGAGACGATGCTGGCCACCCACCAGCTGCGCGAGGGCGAGCCGGTGCTGACCGCGCCGCCGCCCCCGGGCGCGCGGGCGGTGGTGGCCGGGGAGGTGTTGGTGCCGGGCGGGCCCTTCACCATGGGCACCTCCACCGAGCCCTGGGCGCTTGACAACGAACGCCCCGCCCACGCCGTGGACGTCGCCGCGTTCTGCATCGACGCGGCCCCGGTCACCAACGGGCAGTACCTGCGCTTCGTCGACGAGGGAGGCTACGACGACCCGCGGTGGTGGAGCGCCGAGGGC
This sequence comes from Stackebrandtia sp., assembly GCF_035643755.1. NCBI lineage: Bacteria > Bacillati > Actinomycetota > Actinomycetes > Glycomycetales > Glycomycetaceae > Stackebrandtia > Stackebrandtia sp. Next base: position 12,511 of record NZ_DASQPW010000252.1, read on the forward strand.
TGGAAGCACCGCCGCGCCGCCGATCTCGCCGCGCCGATGCATTGGCGCCGCGAACCGGACGGCTGGTGGTACGTCAGGTTCGGTCACGCCGAACCGATCGATCCGGACGAACCCGTGGTGCACGTCTGCTGGCACGAGGCCGCCGCCTACGCGGCCTGGGCGGGCAAGCGGCTGCCCACCGAGGCCGAGTGGGAGAAGGCCGCCCGCCACGATCCCGCGACCGGACGGTCCCGCCGCTTCCCCTGGGGCGACACCGATCCCGACGCGCGCCACGCCAACCTGGGCCAGCGCCACCTGGCCCCGGCACCGGTGGGCGCCTACCCCGACGGCGCCTCGGCCCTCGGAGTGCACCAGCTGGTCGGCGACGTGTGGGAATGGACGGACACCGACTTCTCGGGGTACCCGGGCTTCGCGGCGTTCCCGTACCGCGAGTACTCGGAGGTGTTCTTCGACCGGGGCTACAAGGTCCTGCGCGGCGGCTCCTTCGGCACCGACCCCGTGGCCTGCCGCGGCACCTTCCGCAACTGGGACCTCCCGATCCGACGCCAGATCTTCGCGGGCTTCCGTTGCGCCCGAACGCCCGCGGACGCGGAGGTGGCCTGATGTGCCGACACGTCGCCCACGTGGGCGATCCGATTCCCCTGTCGCGCCTGTTGTTCGAGCCGCCCCACTCGCTGTCCCACCAGGCGTGGGCGCCGGAGGACATGCGGCAGGGCGGCACCATCAACGTCGACGGCTTCGGCGTCGGCTGGTACGTCGGGCGACGCGCGCTGCGTTATCGCCGCGCGATTCCGCTGTGGAACGACGCGGACCTGCCCGCTATCGCCGAGACCATCTCCTCCCCCGCGATCCTGGCGGCGATCCGCTCGGCGAGCCAGGGCATGGCCGCCGTCGACACCGCGTGCGCCCCGTTCACCGACGGCACCTGGCTGTGCAGCCTCAACGGTCGCGTCGGCGGCTGGCCTGGCACCGTCGCCCGACTGGCCGCCGCCCTGCCGACGGCGACGCTGCTGACGCTGGACGCCCAGTGCGACGCCGCGTTCGTGTGGGCGCTGCTGCGGCACCGTCTGGACACCTTGGACGATCCCGCCGAGGCGGTGCGCTCCTGCGTCACCGACATCGCCGCCGCCGCACCGGATTCCCGGCTCAACGTCCTGCTCACCGACGGCGAGCGGATCATCGCGACCACCTGGTGGCACGCCCTGTCGGTGCGGCACACCGATGGCGGCGTCACGGTCGCCTCCGAGCCGCTCGACGCCAGCCCCGCCTGGCGGTCCATCGGCGACCGCCAACTGGTTCTCGCCGACCGCCACCGCATCGACATCCGTCCGCTGGAGACATCATGATCGACATCGAAAGCCACCTCGCCGACGCCGATCGGGACGCGGCGCTGCGCCTGGACGTCCTCACCGGACTCACCGCGACGCCGAAATGGCTGCCCCCCAAATGGTTCTACGACGACGTCGGCAGCCAGCTGTACGAGGAGATCACCACCCTCGAGGAGTACTACCCCTTTCGGGCCGAGCGCGCCGCCCTGAAGGCGCACGCGGACGACATCGCCGCGCTCACCGGCGCCAAGACCCTGATCGAGCTGGGCTCGGGCGCCTCCGACAAGACGCGGCTGCTGCTGGACGCGCTCGCCGACCGCGGGGCCCTGGCCGGATACGTCGGTTTCGACGTGTCGGGCGCGGCCCTGGCCCAGGCCAGCGAGCGCCTGCAGAGCGAATATCCCCGGCTGGCCATCGGCGGCATCGTCGGCGACTTCACCCGCCACCTGCGGTACCTGCCTCCGGGCGGCGACCGCCTGATCGCCTTCCTGGGCGGCACCATCGGCAACCTGCTTCCCGGCGCGCGGGCGGCGTTCCTGGCCGACGTCCGGCTGCGGCTGAACCCCGGCGAGTGGCTGCTGTTGGGCGCCGACCTGGTGAAGGATCCGTCCATTCTGGTGCCCGCCTACGACGACGCTCGCGGAGTCACCGCCCGCTTCAACCGCAACGTGCTGCGGGTGCTCAACCGGCGGCTCGGCGCCGACTTCGCGGGCGATGCGTTCATGCACGTCGCGGCGTGGGACGCCGACAACGAGTGGATCGAGATGCGGCTGCGGGCGATGCGGCCCATGCGGGTCACCATCCCCGATCCCGGCCTGACGGTGGACTTCGCCGCCGGGGAGGAGCTGCGCACCGAGGTGTCGGCGAAGTTCCGCCGCGACGGCATCACCGGCGAACTCGCCGCGGCGGGCTTCGCGCCCCGCGGCTGGTGGACCGATCCGCGGGGTCTGTTCAGCCTCACCCTGGCCCAGGCGGTGTGATTGGAGAAACCGCCGCGCCGATCCGTGGTTGACTCGCATCCATGGGAGAAATCGTCTTGGTGCGGCACGCCCAAACCGAATGGAGCGCGACGGGTCGCCATACGTCCTTCACCGACCTGCGTCTCACCGACACCGGCGAGGCCCAGGCGCGGCAGCTGGCGCCGCTGCTGGTGCGCCGCGGGTTCGTGGCCGTGTGGTGCAGCCCGGCGCGGCGGGCCCGGCACACCGCCTGCCTGGCGGGCCTCGACGTCACCGAGGTCGTCGACGACCTGGTCGAGTGGAACTACGGACGCTACGAGGGCATCACCACCGCCCGCATCCACGAGACCGATCCGCGGTGGAACCTGTGGACGGACGGCTGCCCGGAAGGCGAGTCGCCGCAGGAGGTCTCGGATCGGGTGGACCGGGTGCTCGACAAGGCCCGGACGCTGCTGGACGAGGGCGACGTCGCGTTCGTCGGCCACGGCCACGCCTCGCGGGTGATCGGCGCGCGCTGGATCGGGCTGCCCGCCTCCGGCGGCGGGCTGCTGGGGCTCGACGCGCCGTCGGTGTCGGTGCTGGGCCACGAGCACGGCAACCCGGTGATCCACGCGTGGAACCACACACCGGTTGACTTATTACCCACCGGTAGGAAAGAATCCAGGTGATACGCCCCCAATGCCCGATGGGACCTGGTCGCCATGGTCGAAGTCGTCGCCCTCGCCATACCCGTCTTCGTGCTGTTCGTGGTGCTCGAGGCGGTGTCGTACCGGTTCCTGCCGGACGACGAGGAACGCGGCTACGAGGTCCGCGACGCCGCCACCTCCATGGGAATGGGCGCCGGATCCCAGGTCATCGGCTTCTTCTGGAAGATCGCCACGGTCGTCGTCTACGCCGCCGCGTACGTCTACCTGGCGCCCTTCCACCTGGACGCCACCGACCATCCCTCCTGGACGTTCGGGCCGTTCGCCATGGACATTCCGTCCAGCCCCTGGGTGTGGATCGCGCTGTTCCTCGCCGACGACCTCGCCTACTACTGGTTCCACCGCGCCCACCACCGGATCCGGGTGCTGTGGGCCAGCCACGTGGTGCACCACTCCAGCCAGTACTTCAACTTCTCGACCGCCCTGCGGCAGTCCTGGACGCCCATGACGTCGCTGCCGTTCTGGCTTCCCTTGGCGCTCATCGGTTTCCCGCCGTGGATGATCTTCCTCCAGCAGTCGATCAGCCTGTTCTACCAGTTCTTCATCCACACCGAACGCGTCGACAAGATGTGGCGCCCTGTCGAGTGGGTGATGAACACGCCCTCCCACCACCGCGTCCATCACGGCAGCGACGACTGGTACCTCGACCGCAACTACGCGGGCATCCTCATCGTCTGGGACCGCGTCTTCCGCACCTTCGAACCCGAGGGCGCCCGGGTCACCTACGGGCTGACCAAGAACATCCACACCTACAACCCGCTGCGGGTGGCGTTCCACGAATACGTCGACCTGTGGCGCGACCTGCGGGCCGCCGGCTCCTGGCGCGCCCGGCTCGGTCACATCTTCGGACCACCCGGCTGGTCGCCGGCCAAGCCCCGGTGAGGCGCTGGGCACCCTGGGCCGGGTACGCCGCCCTACTGGCGGTGAACCTCGTCGGCACGGCGAGCGGAAACCTTGTCCTGCAATGGATATCGAAGCCGTTGTTGATGCCCTACCTGTTGGTCTACACCATCCTGGTCGGCGGCACGGCCCGCCCCACCGCCAGGTGGATCCACAACGGCCTGTTCTTCGCGACCATCGCCGACATCGCCCTGCAAATCCCCGGAACCCCCACGTTCATGCTCGGCATCGCGTTCTTCGCCGCCATGCAGGTGTGCTTCATCGCGGCGTACCTGCGCCTGGGCGCGCTGCGCCGCCTCCGCGAGGACCTGTGGACAAGGCTGTGGATTCCGCTGGCGTACCTGGCGGTGTGGGCGGCCCTCAATCTGGCGCTGGGCGGGGAGTTCGGCGATCTGCGCATCCCAATCGCCGTCTACAGCCTGCTGCTGGTCACCATGGCGGCCACCGCGTCCCTGCTCGGCGCCCGCGTCGGCATCGGCGGGGCGCTGTTCCTGATCTCCGACGCGATGATCGGCCTGGGCGTCGCCCATCTGGGGTTCACCGGCCGCGACGTCGCCGTCATGCTCACCTACGGCGCCGCCCAGGCCCTCATCGTCGACGGCTGGCTGGTCAGGACGTCCACGATGACTCCGGAAAGGTCACCATGACCACCGCAGTTCGTCGCCAAGCGCGCGCTGATAGACCGCTCGCCTGATCCTCACCAGGACAACACATCCCAATGCGGCAAGCCCGAAGATGCTCCACATCAAGATGGACATCCCTGGTTCAGCGACCTGGTTCTTCGAGGTTTCCGGCAGGAACGACACCCCCACGCACAGTCCCACCGGGAGCATTGCGTACAAGACCGCCAACACGGCGACACTTCGGCGATGCAACCGGATCGCGGCGTGCGCGAAGGGGACGAACGCCAGCATTCCCCACGACAACAGTCCGATGTAGAAGTACCAGCGCCCGTTCCTAAAGGGCCACGAAGCAACCTTGAGTGCCGCGTTTCGTTGCGAGCCATCCTCCTCCGTCGAACGCACGGGTGCGTTCCGCGCCCCGACAACAAGCTGGCCAGCCAGTCCATTGACGGGTGACACCTCACCATCCCTATTGAACTGAAACAACGCGAGGCCGGTCTCGTTGCCGAATTTCAGGGCATGCGAGGTGTAACCGCTGAGACTGTAAAAGAGCCCGCGTACGCCCCGTGCCGTCGCCTCACCCTTCAAACGCTGGACGGCCGGCCTCCCCGTTGGCGTCTTCTCGAACTTGACCTGCGCGACATCCGAGGCCGAGACCACGTCGACGCCACCATCCGCGCCAGGATTGGTGAGTCGAGCACCGTCAATGCCGAGCTGCTCTCGCATGTGCTCGCAGGCCAGGGCCTCAGCGTCCGGCCAGCTAGAGATTTCGGGAACCATATAAGAAAGCTCCCATACAGAATGTAAACGGGCAATGACTGTTACTCTACATTTACATGTCTGTTCGAGTTGGACAAACGAACGATCATCACGAAGCCTTGTCCGTAACAACGAATACGCCGAACAAGTCAGGCATCGCGCTGAGACGACGCTAGTGATTCGACATCTCAACCGATCGTGAACTCCAGGAAGGCCTCGGCGCCGCCGGAGGGGCGGTTACGCAGCTCGATGGTGCCGCGCAGTTCGCCCGTGGCGAGGGTGCGGACGATCTGGAGGCCGAGGCGCTGGGTGGCGTCGATGCGGAAACCGTCGGGGAGGCCGCGTCCGTCGTCGTGCACCGTGACGCTGAGGCGGTCGCCCTCGCGGTTGACGGTGAGGACGACCTCGCCCGAGGAGCCGGGCGGGTAGGCGTGTTCCACCGAGTTCTGGATGAGCTCGTTGAGGACCATCACCAGGGGGGTGGCGACCTCCGAGGGGAGGACGCCGAAGCTGCCCTCGCGTCGCAAGTGGACGTTGGACTCGGCGGCGGCCACCTCAACGGCCATCGACGACACCTGGTCGACGATGGCGTCGAAGGCCACGGACTCGTCGCTGGAGCGCGACAGGGTCTCGTGGACCAGGGCGATCGAGGTGACGCGGCGGACCGATTCCTCCAGGGCGGAGCGGGCCTGGGGGACACCGACCCGGCGGGCCTGGAGGCGCAGCAGCGCCGCCACGGTCTGGAGGTTGTTCTTGACCCGGTGGTGGATCTCGCGGATGGTGGCCTCCTTGGTGACCAGCTCGCGGTCGAGGCGGCGCACCTCGGTGACGTCGCGCACCAGCACCAGGGCGCCGGCGCCCTCGCCGTCGGGGCGCAGCGGCAGCGCCCGCATCAGGACGACCGCGCCGCGTGCCTCGATCTCCTTGCGGCGGGGGGTGCCGCCGGCCAGGGCCTGGCCGATGCGGCGGAACACGTCGGCGCCCTTGTCGGGGTCGTCGACCAGTTCGCGGGTGAGCTCGGCGAGGTTCTCACCCGACAGCACGCCGGTGACGCCCATCCTGCGGTAGGCCGACAGCGCGTTGGGCGAGGCGTAGCGCACCAGACCGTCGGCGCCCACCCGCATGAAGCCGTCGCCGACCCGGGGGGCGGTGGTGGGCTCGCCCGGTTGCAGGGGCGGGGGGTAGCCGCCGTCGGTGAGCATCCGGATCAGGTAGTCGGCGGTCTTGAGGTAGTTGAGCTCCAGGTGGCTGGGGCTGCGCGTGTCGGAGAGGTTGGTGTCGCGGGCGACCACGGCCACCACCTGTTGGCGGTCGCGGCGCCGCACCGGCACCGCCTCGTGGCGGGCCGGGGTCTCGCCGTGCCACACCGGGTCGCCCTAGCGGAAGATCCGTCCCTCGGTGAAGGAGACGTGCAGGTGCTCGGCCTCGGTGCCGCTGATGATCCGCCCCACCTGGTCGTCGTCGTACGCGGTGGGCCCCGTCGTGGGCCGCACCTGGGCCAGGCAGATGTAACCCGAGCCGTCGCGCACCGGTGCCCACAGCAGCAGGTCGGCGAAGGACAGGTCGGCCAGCAGCTGCCACTCGGCGGCCAGCCGGTGCAGGTGCTCGCTGGTGTTGGCCGACAGATCCGTGTGCACGGCGATGAGATCTTGCAGGGTTGACATCGCCCCACCCTAGCCAGCACGAAGCCGGGGCCCCGCCTTTCGGCGGGGCCCCGGCGGGAACGTGTGTGCCTAACCGACGACCTTGTTGTCGGGCTTCAGGTACCCGTTCTTGGTGAGCCAGTCCTTGGCCACCTTGGTCGGGTCCTCGCCGCCGACGTCGACGCGCTCGTTGAGCGCGCGCATCGTCTCGGTGGACAGGTCCTGGCCGATCTTGTCGAACATGTCGGCGATCTGCGGATACTTCTTGTTGATCTCCTGGCGGATGTTGATCGCCGGGTTGTAGATCGGGAAGTAGTGCTTGTCGTCCTTCAACGTGGTCAGGTGCTTGGCCGGGATCCGCCCGTCGGTGTCGAAGACCTCACCCAAGAGGCAGTTACTGCCGCCGATCTCGTTGTAGATGATCCCGGTGTCCATGATGGTCGCCTTGGCGTTCTTGATGCCGTAGGCGCTTTGCATGCCGGGCCAGCCGTCGGGACGGGTCTGGAACTCGTTCTCCAGGCAGAAGGTCTGCTTGTCCTTGGGCAACTTGGAGATCTGCGACAGCTTGGTCAGGCCGAGCTTCTTGGAGTCGGACTCCTTCACCGCCATGGCGTAGGTGTTGTTGAACGGCGCGGGCTTGCCCCAGAAGATGCCGTTCTTCTCCAGGTCCTCCTTCTTGACGGCGGCCCACACCGCGTGCTGGTCGCCGATCTCCACGCCCGCGGCCTTGCCGGTCTTGGGGTCCGGCGAGTGCGCCAGGTAGGTCACCCAGCCCGTTCCGGTGTACTCCCACATGATGTCGGCGGCGCCGCTGGTCATGGCCTGGCGGGCGTTGGCACTGCCCTTGGCGTTGGTCTGGTCACTGACGTTGGCGCCCTTGGCCTTCAGCACCAGCGACAGCATCTTGCCCAGCACCAGCTGCTCGGTGAAGTCCTTTGAGGTCGTGACGATCTTCGCGCCCTTGAGGGAGTCGAAGTCGGCGAGCTTGGAGCCGGGCTTGACGTCCGGGACGGCCTGCGAGGCGGCCTCCAGGCCGCAACCCGTCAGGGTCGCCGCCCCGACCGCCGCCACGGCAACCGTGGCGATCGCCAGCTTGATCTTGCGGATCACGCGTCACACTCCCTTCGGATGCAGGAATCGCTCGGCGATGGCCGCCACCCAGTCGACCGCCAGCGCCAGCATGGCGATGAGGATGCTGCCGGTGACCAGCACCGGGATCTGGAACAGCTTGACGCCGGTGACGACCATGTTGCCCAGGCCGCCGGCCCCGATGAAGGCGGCCAGCGCGGCCATGCCCACATTGAGCACCAGCGTGGTGCGGATTCCGGCCAGGATCACCGGGACCGCCAACGGAAGCTCCACTTTGAACAAAACCGCGGGCGCGGACATGCCGATCCCGCGTCCGGCGTCGACCAGGGCCGGGTCCACCTGCTCCAGTCCGACCAGCGTGTTGCGCAGCGCCGGAAGGATGCTGTAGACGGACATGGCCAGGATGGCGACCCAAAAGCCGATGCCCAGCCACACCGCCAACAGCGCGATGATGCCGATGGCGGGCGCGCCCTGTCCGATGTTGGCCAGGGCCAGCACGATCGGGGTGGCGACCTTGGCTCCCTTGCGGGACAACGCGATGCCCAGCGGCACGGCGATGCACAGCACGATCACCGTCGACACCGCCGACAGCACCAGGTGCTCGCGGATCTGGGTGGCGATCACCTGACCGTTGAGGGTGGCCTTCATCGAGTCGTCGATGGTGGCGTTACTGAGATAGACGAACAGGCCCAGCGCGCCGACCAGGATGACGGCCGGGGCGCTCAGCAGCGCCCAGACCTTGCGGTCGGCCTCGGACGGAGCCGCGCCGGTCGCCTGGAGTTCTTGTTCGGCGAGCGTACTCATTTGCGCCCACCAGCCTTGGCCTTGTCGCGCAACTGGTTGATGGCGTTTTGCACCACGTTGAGGGTCACCGAGCCGACGTAGCGGCGGCGCACCGTCACCGGGACCACGTTCTGGTCGGCCTTCAGCAGCGCCTCGAGGGCCTCCTGGACCGTGGAGCGTCCGCTGATGGTGATCTGCGCGTTGTGGTCGCCGTTGTCGGCGTTGGAGTGGTCGCCGATCGGGCCGTCGATCTCGGCCAGGGTCTCCGCGGTGATCCAGCGGACCGGGCGCTTGGAGTCGTCCAGCACCACCGCCCACGGCACCTCGGAGTTGTTGACCTTCTCCAGCACCTGCGCGGCGGTGTCGCCGGGCCCGGCGCTGGCCACATTGGCCAGTTCGATGTCGGCCAGCCGGGTCACGTTGAGCAGCTTCATGGCGCCGCCCTCGCCGATGAACCCGCGCACGAAGTCGTCGGCGGGGTTGGCGAGGATCGCGCCGGGCTCGTCGTACTGGACGATCTTGGAGCCCTCGGCCAGGATGACGATCCGGTCACCGAGCTTGACGGCCTCGTCGAAGTCGTGGGTGACGAAGACGATGGTCTTGCTCAGCTCGTCCTGAAGGGACAAGAGCTCGTCCTGGAGGTGGGCCCGGGTGATCGGGTCCACCGCGCCGAACGGCTCGTCCATCAGCAGCACCGGCGGGTCGGCCGCCAGCGCGCGGGCCACGCCGACGCGCTGCTGCTGGCCGCCGGACAGCTGGCGGGGGTAGCGGTTGGCGAACTGGCCGGGCTCCAGGCCCACCAGTGCCAGCATCTCCCGGACCCGCTCGGCGATCTTGGACGCGGTCCAGCCCAACATCTTCGGGACCAGCGCGATGTTGTCGGCCACCGTCATGTGCGGGAACAGGCCGCCGGCCTGGATCACATAGCCGATGTGGCGCCGCAACTCGTTGGGGTCCTTTTTGCGCACGTCCTCGCCGCCGATGAGGATCTCGCCGTCGGTGGGCTCGATCAGGCGGTTGATCATGCGCATGGTGGTGGTCTTGCCGCAGCCGGACGGGCCGACGAACATGACGATCTCACCGGCGGGAATCGTCAGGTTGACATTGTCGACAGCGGCGATCTTCTGGCCCGCGTAACGCTTGGTGACGTTGCGCAGCTCGATCTGCGCGCCACTCCCGTTACCCGAGCCGCCGTTGGAATTGGTGTCAGACACGAAGGCCCCTTGAAGTTGTGAGTCGTCCAATGAGTACATACACGCCGTCGAAGATCAGGGCGAGCACGATGATGCCGACGGTTCCGGCGAGCACCTGGTTGAGCGCGTTGGCGCCCCCCAGTCGTGCCAGGCCGGAGAAGATCTGCTCACCGAGTCCGGGACCGGACGCGTAGGCGGCGATGGCACCCACGCCGACGGCGAGCTGGGTCGACACCCGGATCCCGGTCAGCACCACCGGCCAGGCCAGCGGCAGCTCGACGCGGAACAGGATGGCCAGGCGGCTCATCCCCATGCCGCGCGCGGCATCCACCATGTTCTTGTCGACGCCCTGCAGGCCGACGATCGCGTTACGGACGATCGGCAGCATCGAGTACAGCGTCAGGGCGACCACCGAGGGGGTCACGCCGAGACCGAACAACGGGATCATGAGGCCGAACAACGCCAGGGACGGGATCGTGAAGATCACGGAGGCGGTTCCGGTGGGCATACCGGACGCC
>NZ_DASQPW010000253.1:0-22547 GCF_035643755.1 Stackebrandtia sp.
GGCGAATCCGGTTCCGGCAAGAGCGTCACCTCCCAGGCCATCATGGGCATCCTGGACATTCCGCCGGCGCGGGTCGCCGGGGGAGAGGTGCGCTTCAAGGGCGCCAACATCCTGAACCTGAAGTACAACGACTACCGCAAGGTGCGCGCCAACCACATCGCCATGATCTTCCAGGACGCCCTCAGCGCCCTGAATCCGGTGTGGACGGTGGGTTTTCAGCTCGGTGAGGTGTTCCGCAAGCATCGCGGGATGTCGCGGGCGGCGGCCAAGAAGCGCTCGATCGAACTGCTGGACCTGGTGCGGATTCCCGCCGCCAGGCAGCGGGTCGACGAGTACCCGCACCAGTTCTCCGGCGGCATGCGCCAGCGCGTCATGATCGCCATGGCGCTGGCGCTCGACCCCGAGGTGCTGATCGCCGACGAGCCCACCACCGCGCTGGACGTCACCGTGCAGGCGCAGATCATGCGGCTGTTGGCCGACATCCAGGCCGAGCGCGACATGGGCCTGATCCTCATCACCCACGACCTGGGCGTGGTCGCCGACGTCGCCGACGACGTGACGGTGATGTACGCCGGTCGCGCCGTGGAGCAGGCGAACATCAACGACATCTTCGCCCGCCCCGCTCACCCGTACACCAAGGCGCTGCTGCGGTCGATTCCGCGGCTGGACGTCAAGGGCCAGCAGCTCGAGGTGATCTCCGGCCTGCCGCCGGCCCTCACCGATCTGCCGCCCGGCTGCAACTTCGCGCCGCGTTGTCAGTACGCCAAGGAACGCTGCACCGCGGAACGTCCCGAACTGTTGCCGGTGGCGCCCGGCCGGGACGCGGCCTGCCACTACTCGCAGGAGGTCATGAACGATGTCGCTTGATGGCAATGGTGGCAAGGGGCCGGCGCTCGAGGTCACCGATCTGGTGAAGCACTTTCCGATCCGCTCGGGAATCGTGTTCAAGCGGATGGTCGGGACCGTCAAGGCCGTCGACGGGGTGAACCTGTCGGTGAACCGCGGCGAGACCCTCGGCGTGGTGGGCGAGTCCGGCTGCGGAAAGTCGACCCTGGCCCGGATGCTGGTGGGCCTGGAGAAGCCGACGTCCGGCTCGATCCGGGTGCACGGCGAGGACGTCACCCACCTGGGCAAGCGCGGCCTGCATCGGTTGCGCCGCAACGTGCAGATGGTGTTCCAGGACCCGTACACCTCGCTCAACCCGCGCATGACCGTCGGCGACATCGTCGGCGAGCCGTACCTGATCCACCCCGACGTGGTGCCCAAGTCCGGTCGCCGCAAGGCGGTGCAGGAGCTGCTGGACATGGTCGGCATGAACCCCGACCACATCAACCGCTACCCGCACCAGTTCTCCGGCGGGCAGCGCCAGCGCATCGGCATCGCCCGCGCGCTGGCCCTGCGTCCGGAGATCCTGATCTGCGACGAGCCGGTGTCGGCGCTGGACGTGTCGATCCAGGGCCAGGTGATCAACCTGCTGGAGTCGCTGCAGGACGAGCTGGGGCTGTCGTACGTCTTCATCGCCCACGACCTGTCGGTGGTGCGCCACATCGCCGACCGGGTGGCCGTGATGTACCTGGGCAAGGTGGCCGAGCTGGGCACCGAGGACGAGATCTACACCCGCTCCATGCACCCGTACACGCAGGCGCTGCTGTCGGCGGTGCCGGTGCCGGACCCGTCGGTGCGCGGCCAGCGCGACGAGATCGTGCTGGAGGGCGACGTGCCGTCGCCGGCGAACCCGCCGTCGGGCTGCCGGTTCCGCACCCGGTGCTTCCACGCCCGCTCCATCTGGGCGCAGACCGCCACCGACGAACAGCGGGCCGACACGCCGCTGTCGGACCAGGTGCCGGACATCTGCCGCGAGGAGGAGCCGGTGTTGCAGCGCCGCGAGGGTGCCGAGCATCCCAACGCCTGCCATTTCGCCGCTCCTCGCGACGTCCTGCACGCCGACGCCTAAATCGTCATAAAGGTGGCGACCGCCGCCCGCAAGTCCATAATTGCATTCATGTCCTAGATGGACACGTGATCGAGAAGGCCGAGGCACCCCTGGTGACCTCGGCTTCTCGTATCATCCGACACGGCCGGTTGCCGTAACGGCCGGATATCGGGGGGGATAACTGTTTCCGACTTGTTATGCGACCGATGGCGTTTGGTGCTGCCGATCACCATTCCGCGAAGTAGGTTCTTCGCAGACATGCGTGCTGTCTGCGAGATCACGCCGTGATCTTCGATGCGTGCGGCACGGTGATTCTGAGTCGAACTCACCAAGCAGGAAGGGCGGCACCGTCAATGAGTGACCTGTCCGGGGCATCAATAACTGGGGAACCAGCGACGAACCATCCCGGCGTTCAGGCGGCTCTCAGCGCCGAAGTCGCGATGGCGGGCGGCGCGGACCCCGATCCCAACGAGCCCAAGGAGATCGTGGGTCGTTCCCCGGGACAGTTGGCGTTTCGCCGGCTGCGGCGCGACCGCACGGCCGTCGTCTCGGGTTTCATCGTGGCGGCCATCGCGATCATCGCGTTCGGCGCGCCGGTCATCTCGGCGATCTACGGCCAGGACCCCACCACCCCCAACCCCGATCTGCTCGACCTGGACGGCCGCCCGCTCGGCCTGCTCAACGGCGTCAGCGGCAAGCACTGGCTCGGCCTGCAGCCCAGCACCGGGCGCGACGTCTTCATGCAGCTGGTCTACGGCATGCGGACGTCCCTCATCATCGCGCTGATCGGCTCCATCCTGACGATCGCCTTCGGTTCGGTGATCGGAGCGATCGCCGGCTACTTCGGCGGCAAGATCGACGCGGTGATCAACTGGATCACCGACGTGGCGATGGCCTTCCCGTTCCTGATCTTCGCGCTGGCCGTGGTGCCGGTCGTCGGTTCGGCGATCGTGGGTGACGAAGAGGTGCCCGGTCCCTTCGTACGGTCGGCGATGCTGATGGGCATCTTCATCATCCTGGGCTGGATGGGCAGCGCCCGGCTGGTGCGCGGCCAGGTGATCTCCCTGCGCGAGCGGGAGTTCGTCGAGGCCGCCCGCGCTTCCGGGGCCAGCAACTTCCACATCATCTTCAAGCAGGTACTTCCCAACGTGTGGGCGCCGATCCTGGTGACCTTCTCGCTGCTGGTGCCGCAGCTGATCACCACCGAGGCGGCGCTGTCGTTCCTGGGCGTCGGCGTCCCCGAACCCACCCCCGACCTGGGCCGCGTCATCCTCGACGCCGTCAACGTCATGCAGGGCGAGGGAATGTGGTTCTACTTCCTGTGCGCCGGCGGAGTGCTGTTCCTGCTGGTGTTGACGTTCAACCTGTTGGGTGACGCGGTGCGCGACGCCCTCGACCCCAAGTCCACCCGATAGTCACCGCCGACTTTGAGAATGTGAGGTAGAAGCAAATGCTTCGTTTCGTCGTCCGGCGGGTGCTGCTGGCGGTATTGACGCTATTCGCGGTCAGCGTCATCACCTTTACGCTGTTCTTCGCGGTGCCGTCCGACCCGGCGCAGTTGATGTGCTCCAAGGACTGCACCCACGAACAGATCGAACAGACCCGGGACGCCCTGGGTCTGAACGACCCCATCGTCACCCAGTACACCGACTACATGACCGGCATCTTCGTCGGCCGCGACATCGGCAAGGGTGAGGCCAAGGTCCGCTGTGACGCCCCGTGTTTCGGCTATTCGTACCGCGACAACGAGTCGGTGTGGAGCAACATCAAGGACGCCGCGCCGATAACCCTGTCCATCGCGGTGGGCGCCTGGATCATCCAGACCCTGTTGGGCATAACCATCGGCGTGATAGCCGCGCTCCGAAGAGGCAGCGTCATCGACAAGGTCGCGGTCGGGTCCACCCTGATCGGTGCGTCGATGCCGGTCTACTTCTTCTCGGCGATCCTGCTGCTGGTCTTCGTGTACACCACCAACATCATCCCCAGACCGGTCTATACGCCACTGCTCGACAATCCGGCGAAATGGGCTCTGGGCATGCTGTTGCCCTGGTTGTCGTTGGCGTTGATCGGTTACGCCAACGAGGCCCGTATGACCCGCGCGACGATGCTCGAGACCCTGTCGGAGGACTTCGTGCGCACGGCCAAGGCCAAGGGCGTCCCCAAGGGACAGGTGCACCGCCGCCACGCGCTGCGCGCCTCGATCACGCCGGTCATCACAATCTCCGGCATGAACCTCGGGTACCTGATGGGCGGCGCGGTCATCACCGAGACCGTCTTCGGTCTACCCGGGCTCGGCAAGCTGTCGGTGGACGCGGTGTCCACGCTCAACCTTCCCATCGTCATGGCGACGGTGCTGATCGCCGCGCTCGCCATCGTGATCATGACCATGGTGGTCGACTTCCTGTACGCGGTCATCGACCCACGGGTCCGCCTGAGCTAGCGGTAAAGGAGAACGTGATGTCCCAGACGAAGAGCTCGGGTCCGTATCTGAGCATTGAGGACCTCAAGGTCCATTTCAAGACCGAGGACGGCATGGTCAAGGCCGTCGACGGAGTCTCCTTCGAAGTGTCCGAAGGGGAGACGCTCGGCGTGGTCGGCGAGTCCGGCTCCGGCAAGAGCGTCACCGGAATGTCCATTCTGGGCCTGCACGACCCCAAGCGGGCACGGATTTCCGGCAAGATCTACCTCGACGGCACCGAGTTGTTGCACCTCAGCGAGAACAAGCTGCGGGCGCTGCGCGGCCAGGCGATGACGATGATCTTCCAGGACGCCCTGACGGCCCTGCACCCGTACTACACGGTGGGCCGCCAGATCGTCGAGGCGTATCGCTTGCACCACAACGTTTCCAAGGGCACGGCCAAGACCCGCGCCATCGAGATGCTCGACCGCGTCGGGATTCCCGAGCCGGGCAAGCGCTTCGCGCAGTATCCCCACGAGTTCTCCGGCGGCATGCGGCAGCGCGCCATGATCGCCATGTCGCTGGTGAACAACCCGCGGCTGGTGATCGCCGACGAGCCGACCACCGCCCTGGACGTGACGGTGCAGGGCCAGATCCTCGACCTGCTGGCGGATCTGCAGAAGGAGTTCAACTCCGCGATCATCATGGTCACCCACGACCTGGGCGTCATCAGCGACATCGCCGACCGGGTGGTCGTGATGTACGGCGGCCGGGTGGTCGAGGAGGGCACGGCCGTGGACGTGATGTCCACGCCGCAGCACCCCTACACGTGGGGCCTGCTCAACTCGGTGCCCACGTTGCACGGTGACGCCAGCGAGGACCTGCGCCCGATCCCCGGCAACCCGCCGAGCCTGTTGAACGTCCCGTCGGGCTGCGCGTTCCACCCCCGCTGCCAGCACTCGCTGGGCAAGGGCAGCGCCTGCGAGACCGAGATCCCGCAGCTGCTGGGCATCAACGGGGCCCCGAACCATGTGGCCGCGTGCCACCTGCCGGAGAGCACCCGCCGCCGCATCATGGAGACCGACGTCCGGAAGGTGGAAGTAGCGTGACCGATCTTCAAACACCGCAGGCCGACGCGGCGTCGACGGCCACCGCCGGCGCCGAGCCGCTGCTGGAGGCCATCGACCTGGTCAAGCACTTCCCGGTGCGTCGGGGAATGATGGCGTCCAAGCTGATGGTGCGCGCCGTCGACCACATCAACCTCAGCGTGGGGCGCGGCGAGGCGCTCGGCCTGGTCGGCGAGTCCGGCTGCGGCAAGACCACCACCGGACGGATGCTGACGCGCCTGCTGGAACCCACCGGCGGCAAGCTGATGTTCGACGGCCGCGACATCACCCACCTGAAGGGCTCGGGGCTGCGGCGCCTGCGCCAGGACATCCAGATCATCTTCCAGGACCCGTACGCCTCGCTGAACCCGCGGCACACGGTCGGCAAGATCATCGCCACCCCCTTGCGGGTCAACGGCATCAAGCCGCCCGGAGGCGTGCGCGGCCGCGTCCAGGAGCTCATGGAGCTGGTCGGGCTCAACCCGGAGCACTACAACCGCTTCCCGCACGAGTTCTCCGGCGGGCAGCGGCAGCGCATCGGCATCGCCCGGTCGCTGGCGCTGCGGCCCAAGCTGGTGGTCGCGGACGAGCCGGTGTCGGCGCTGGACGTGTCCATCCAGGCGCAGGTGATCAACCTGCTGCGCAATCTGCAGCGCGAGCTCAACCTGTCGTTCGTGTTCATCGCCCACGACCTGTCGGTGGTGCGCCACTTCTGCGACCGGGTCGCCGTGATGTATCTCGGCAAGGTCGTGGAGGTGGGCGACCGCACCCAGATCTACGACACTCCGGCGCACCCGTACACGAAGGCGCTGTTGTCCGCGGTGCCGGATGTGACAATGCTGGGCACCAAGGGCGACAACCGTCTGAAGCTGGTCGGTGACGTACCGACCCCGTTGAATCCTCCGTCGGGCTGTCGCTTCCGGACGCGTTGCTGGAAGGCACAGGAGGTGTGCGCCACGACGGAGCCGCCGTTGGCGCAGGTGGACACGGGGGCGGTGGCCGCCTGCCACTTCCCGGAATCAGCATGAGATCGCAACTCGCCCGTTATCAGATCGTGCTGGTACGCCCGGCCAGGGTCATTACCATAAATTCAAATATTCGGAGTGACCACAGTCACCGTACGTAATGGCGATTGTGGATATTCCGATTGTCCGTATAGGAGTGTTTCTGATGCGAAAGTCCTTGGCGGCTGTCGGCGTCCTCGCCTTGACGGTGGGTGCGCTAGCCGCCTGTACCTCAAACTCCGGGGGTGACTCCGGGAGCGATTATTTCAAGCACCAACACGGTTCGATCGGTAGCGAGGCCCAGTCCAAGGGCCCGGCACCCGAGGTGAAGGGCGCCCAGAACGGCGGCACCCTGACCTACCTGCCCAACACGGTGTTCGACACGCTGGACCCGGCCGACACCTACTACGTCAACACCATGGAGATCAGTCAGCTCTTCGCTCGTAAGCTGACCGGCTACCGCATGATCAAGGACAAGATGGTCCTGGTCGGCGACCTCGCCACCAACGCCGGTGTCGACCCCAACAAGGACGACGCCAACAAGCGTTGCACCACGTGGGAGTACACCCTCAAGGACGGCGTGAAGTGGCAGGACGGCTCGTCGGTGAAGCCCGCGGACGTCGCCTACGGCATCTCGCGCACCTTCGCTCTGACCGACGGCCCGCCGTACTTCCGCCAGTGGCTGAAGGGCGCGGAGAAGTACGCCGGCCCGTGGAAGGACAAGGGCAAGGTCGCCCCGGGTATCACCACCAAGGGCAACAAGATCACCTTCCAGCTGAACGCCGCTCACTGCGACTTCCCGTACATGGCGGCGATGTCCAGCTCCGCGGCGGTGAACAAGGCCCACGACATCGACAAGCCGGTGCAGGGCGGTAGCAAGGAGACGTTCTCCAACGGCCCGTACAAGTTCACCGAGGCGTGGAGCAAGAAGGGCGTCCACCTGGAGAAGAACAGCAACTGGGACGCCAAGACCGACCCGATCCGCCACCAGTACTTCGACAAGTACACCGTCGAGTTCAACAACTCGAACAAGCAGATCACCGAGCGGATGAAGGCCGACCAGGGCGACGACCAGCACGCCTACACCGACTCCATCGACCCGGCTCAGATCGCGGACATCGCGAAGGACAGCTCCCTGATGAAGCGGGTCGGCAACGAGACCCAGGGCTTCGTCTACTGGCTGGCCATCAACAACGAGAAGGTCGACAACGTCGAGATCCGCAAGGCGCTGGAATACGCCATCGACAAGGAAGAGGTCGTCAAGGCCTCCGGCGGCCAGCACATCGCGGTTCCGGCCAGCGGCACCCTGAGCCCGCAGTTGACCTCGTACAAGGACCTCACGGACCTGTACGGCGGCAACAAGGGCGACAAGGCCAAGGCCAAGAAGCTGTTGAAGAAGCACCCGGAGTTCAAGTCGATGAACGTCGCCTACCGGGCCGGCTCGGACAGCGTCAAGAACGGCATGGTCGACATCCAGAACCAGCTCAAGGAGGTTGGCATCAAGGTCAACCTGGACGAGCTGCCTCAGGAGACCGCGCCGAGCACCCTGTCGTCCAAGAAGGGCGCCAAGAAGTACGACGCCTACATGAAGAACTGGGGCGCTGACTGGCCGACCGGTTACACCGTCATGGACCCGATCTACAACGGTGACCTGATCGACGACAAGAACCCCGGCAACGTCAACAACGAGTGGTTCGACCAGAAGGACGTCAACTCGAAGCTGAAGGAGTACGCCTCCCTGCCGCTGTCTGAGCAGGACAAGAAGTACGCCGACCTCGACGAGGAGATCATGAAGGACTACGCACCCATGGTGCCGCTGTACTACAGCAAGTCCTTCGCCTTCCACGGTTCGAAGGTCGGCGGTGTGTTCCAGAACCCGTGGGACAACACCTCCACCATCACCGACGCTTACTGCATGAAGTAGGCCAAGGCGTTACTTTCGCACCATCCTCGGGTTCCCCCGTGGCCTAGGCCACGGGGGAGCTTTTTCGTCCCATCCCGTGGATACGGTTGAGCCGTGACTCCACGCGAACCCAAGAGAATTGTCTTCGTCCACGCCCATCCCGACGACGAGGTGACCGGCACCGGCGCCACCATGGCCGCCTACGCCGCCGACCCCGACACCCACGTCACCCTCGTGACGTGCACGCTCGGCGAGGAGGGCGAGATCCACGTCCCCGAATTGGCCAAGCTCGGCGTCGACGGCGCCGACCAGCTGGGAGGCTGGCGGCTGCACGAATGGCACCAGTCCAACGACGCGTTGGGAGTGGCCGACCGCCGGATGCTCGGCGGCCCCGGCACCTACCGCGACAGCGGCATGATGGGCACCGAGGCCAACAAGCACCCGCGGGCGTTTTGGGGGGCCGACCTCACCGCCGCCGCCGCCCACCTGGTGAAGGTGCTGCGCGAGGTGCGTCCCCAGGTGCTGGTCACCTACGACCCCAACGGTTTCTATGGCCACCCCGACCACATTCAGGCGCACCGGGTCAGCGTCGAGGCGCTGAAGCTGGTGGGCGACGCCGGCTTCCGCCCCGAACTGGGCGAGCCCCACTCGATCGACAAGTTCTACTGGACCACCATCCCCAAGAGCGCGCTGGCGCAGGGCTTCGAGGCGCTGCGCGGCTCCGAGAACAACCCGTTCTCCGGCATCGAGTCGATCGACGACCTGCCGTTCGGCACCGAGGACTCCGAGGTCACCACCCGGGTCCAGGCGGTCGGCTACGGCGAGCACAAGCTGGCCGCGCTGCGCGCCCACGCCACCCAGGTGCCCCCGGACAACTGGATCGCCATCATGGCCACCAAGCTCGGAACCGACGCCGTGACCACCGACCACTACACCCTGGCCGAGGGCAAGCGCGGCCCCGGCTCCGGTCCCCACAACTGGGAAGAGGACCTGTTTTCGGGGATCGATAAGATCTCCGAGTGACACAGGACTCCAAGCCCCGCCGATCGCTGTCCATTGGGGAATACTTGATCCGGATCGGCGGGGCCGTCGTCGTGACGTACGCCGCCTTCGGGCTGGCCGTCGTCGAGTCCTTCACGGTCCCGTTTCGGATCGGCGGGGTCCTGGTTCCGGTGGCCGCCGCCGGCGCCATCGCGGGCAACATCGTGCTGCCCCGCCTGATGCTCTACCTGGCCCGGCACCGCGGCCTGGCCCTGCTTCCGGGGCTGGTGTGGTTCGTGGTCGTGCTGATCGCCGCCAGCCCCACCGGGGAGTCGGACCTGATCATCACCAGCGGCTGGCCCGGGATGGCGCTGCTGCTGTCGGGGGCCGCCACCATCGCCTGCGTGGGCTACCTGATCGTCACGCGCACCTGGGGGCCGGGCGAAGCGTCCGAATCGTGACCCCGCAAGGCTTGCGGCACGCGGTGACATCCGGTAATCAATAGCTCTGAGACGTAATCGACAGACAGGAGCGTCGATGAAACGCGCGATACCCGTGGCGGCCGTGGCCGCCGTGTTGTTCGTCGTCAACATCGCCGGACGATACTTGAGCCCGACCGGAAACGATGCCACGACCTACAACATGCAGACCATGGTCGGCGTCGTGGCGGCCACGGTGATGGGCCTGTTCGCCCTCGGCGTCGGCCTGTACTGGAGCATGAGGGTGCCGCTGCAGCGCGTGGTCTCCGAGCTGGGGCTGGGCCTGTTGATCGGCGCGGCGCTGGCGGTGTTCGTGGCGCCGTTGACCCTGGCGATGAACCCCTTCAGCGCCGACTTCGGTCTGCTGCTGGCCGAGCTGATCATCTTCTTCGGCATCGAGGTGCTCGGCGCCTTCGTGGGCTTCATGATCGCGGCGACCTTCGGCATCGACTACCGCAGCAAGAACCTGAAACGTGTCGAACGCTACTACGGACGCAAGTCGCACTGAGCCGCTCCCGGTGGCGGGGCGGCGCGCGCACGGATTAGTCTGGTTTCTCGACTGAGACCTTGGCATTTCTTGAAAGGGACGACTCCGTGACCTACATCATCGCCGAGCCGTGCGTGGATCTGCTCGACAAGGCTTGCATTGAGGAATGCCCTGTCGACTGCATCTACGAAGGCAACCGGATGTTGTACATCCACCCCGACGAATGCGTCGACTGTGGAGCGTGCGAGCCGGTGTGCCCGGTGGAGGCGATCTTCTACGAGGACGACGTCCCCGAGGAGTGGAACGACTACACCGCCGCCAACTACGAGTTCTTCGAGGAGCTCGGTTCGCCCGGCGGCGCCTCCAAGGTAGGCAAGATCGACAAGGACGCGGCGTTCGTGGTCTCCCGTCCCACCAAACCCGCCGACGAGTAATGAAGTCCCTGCCGCCGTTTCCCTGGGATCGTCTGGCGCCCCTGGCCGACAAGGCCAGGACCCACCCCGGCGGCGCGGTCAACCTGTCGATGGGCACGCCCGTCGACCCGGTTCCCGCGGTGGTGCAGGACGCGCTGAAGGCGGCGTCGGACCGTCCGGGTTACCCCCAGACCATCGGCACCGTCGCCCTGCGCCAGGCCATGGACGCCTGGGTGCGCCGCGAGTGCGGCGCGACGGGGGAGTTCGGGGTGCTGCCCACCATCGGCAGCAAGGAGATGGTGGCGGGGTTGCCGGCGGCCCTGGGCATCGGCGGCACGGCAACGGTGGCGATCCCGAGGCTGGCCTACCCCACCTACGAGATCGGCGCCCACCTGGCGGGGGCGCGCTGTGTGCGGGTCGACGACCCGTCGTTCGGCACCGACTCCCGGCTGCGGCTGATCTGGGTGAACTACCCGTCCAACCCGACCGGCGAGGTGCTGCCCGCCAAGCAGCTGCGCAAGGTGGTCAACTGGGCCCGCACCCGCGGCATCGTGGTGGCCTCGGACGAGTGTTACCTGACCCTGGGCTGGGAGCGCCATCAGGTCTCCATTCTGGACCCCGAGGTGTGCGGCGGCGACACCACCGGCATCCTGGCGGTGCACTCGCTGTCCAAGCGCTCCAACCTGGCCGGCTACCGCGCCGGGTTCATCGCCGGAGACCCCGAGCTGATCGCGGGCCTCACCGAGCTGCGCAAGCACGCCGGCCAGATCCTGCCCGCCCCGGTACAGGACGCCATGACCGCGGCGCTGTCCGATGAGGACCACGCCGCCGAACAGCGCGAGCGCTACCGCCGCCGCCGCGACCTGCTGCGCCCCGCCTTCGAGAAGGCGGGCTTCCGCATCGAGCACTCGGCGGCCGGCCTCTACCTGTGGGCCACCCGCGACGAGGACTGCTGGGACACGGTCGCCGAGCTGGCCCGCCTCGGCATCGTGGTCGCCCCCGGCGAGTTCTACGGCCCCGCCGGCGCGCACCACGTCCGCATCGCCCTGACGGCCGGCGACGAACGCGTCGCCGCCGCCTGCGACCGTCTCACCGAGCTCGCCGCCTGAGGCGTTGTCAGCCCGTCTCGTCGGGCGAGACGGGAAGCCGGGCGTCGATGACGTTGTCGAAGCGCGCGTCCCCGCCCCGGATCAGGACATAGTGCCGCCGCACGTCGGCGCGATACACCCGCAACAACCCGGTGGGCTCGAGGTCGTCGCTCGTGAGCCCCTTGCCCTCGGGCAGGCGGGCGTTGAGGACGTCCAGGGCGTCGACGTCGTCGGCGGGCCCCGCGGTCGCCTCGAGATAGATCGCCTCGGCCCCGCCGACGGGAACCGTGGAGTCGAAGACGGTGATGCCGACCTCGCTGCGCTCGGCGATGTTGCGCGAGTGGCGGGCATCGGGCGACGACACCCACATCAGCCGACGCGGATCGCGGGCCGCGAAGTACACGGGCGTGGCCCACGGCGTGCCGTCGCGATCGGCGGTGGCCAGCACCATGTAACGAATCTCGGCCAGCAGCCGGGGCACGGTTTCCCACATGAACCCCACGATATCGGCGGCGTCGCCTCAGCGCATCAGACCCGCGGGCGTGGCCAGCCCGTGAACACCAATACCCTTGCCGCGCAGGGACTCCCGCACCCCGTCGTCCAAGCTGTCGACCAGAAACGCGATCGCGACCAGCCTGGCCCCGGTCGCCTCCACGATCGCGGCGACCCCCTTCGCCGTCGACCCCGACTCCGACCAGTCGTCCACCACCAACACTCGCGCCCCGTCGCCCAGCGCCGCCCGATGCGCCACCAAATCGCCGCCGGGCGTCTCCACCGCGACGGCCTCGTGCGGACCCTGAAAGAAGAACGCCCGATCCCGACACACGGGCGCGAACGGCACCCCCAGAACCCGCGCCACCAACGGCCCGAACAGGACACCCCCCGGATCGGGCCCCAGCACCACATCCACCGCCCCCGCAAAGGGAGTGGCCAACCCATGCGCCACCACATCGGTGGCCCGCGGGTCGCGCAGCAACGGCCACAGATCGGTCCCGCCCGCCTTCCAGGTGAGCAGCGAGCTGAGGGTCTCGGTCGCGTCGTCCATGCGCGCGAATGCTACCCGCGGTTCACGACGCCAGCGGAGCGATGCCCTTGACGGTGTGCAGCACGGGGGCGGTCTCGATGCGGTCGATGGCGGGAATCGAGCCCAGCTTCGTGGTGAGGTAGCGGTGCAGGTCGGCGGGGTCCGAGCACAGCGCCTGCGCGACCAGGTTGGTGGGCCCCGTGGTCGCGGCCACCACCGCGAGCTCCTCGTGCCCGGCCAGGCCGGTGGCGACCCGATCCAGCGCGGCGGGCGGGATCGACATCCACAACAGCGCCTGGGTGTCGATGCCGAAGTGGGCGGGGGAGATCTCGACGTCGAAGAACACGGCGCCGCTGGCGCGCAACTCGTGAACCCGCCGCCCCACGGTGGCGGGGGACCAGCCCGTGGCGGAGGCCAGCTCCGCGTGGCTGGCCCGCCCGTCGCGCCCCAACACCTCCAGCAACGCGCGGTCGGCCGCCGACAACGGCCGCGCGTCCAGCCCTTCGGGGACGCCGTCCCGCAGGCGCCGCTGCTGCGATTCGTCCAGTGTGGTGGTGGTGCCGCGCCACGACGTCGGGCCGCCCAGGTAGGTGTGCAGCATGAGGTGCGCCGACACCGCCGTGATGCTGGCGCGACGCGGAATGTCGTGCAGCAGCAGCGATGTCGAACGCGGGTCGCCCTCTTGGGCGCGAACGATGGCGAAGATCTCGGTGCCTCCCGAGGTGAGCTTGACCCACGCGGTGTCCGACCGCCGCGCCAACGACCGCGCCAGCGTGACCGCCGCGGCGGGCGAGGTCGTGAGCCGAACCATCCACTGTGCCCCGCCCGAGAGCTCGGGGTCGGGCAACCCGAGGACCCGCAGCCCCGCCGCGGCGTGCAGCCGCCGATACCGCCGCGTCACTGTCTGCGTCGACACCCCGAGGACCTCGCCGATGCGGCTGAACGACGCCCGCCCGTCCAATGACAGGGCATGCACCAATCCGCGGTCAACGGCGTCCAGGGCGAGAAGAACACTCACATTTCCACCGTAGCTGGAAAGAAGCAGCAAGATATGCCACCTGGCTGGCAGGAACCACCCGCCTCGACGCAGTCTTTGTCGCGCCATGACACCGCCGACGAAAGGCAGACTTCGATGCGAAGCCCCACCCGCCGCCGACTCGGTCTCGGTGCGCTGCTGATCGCCGAGGCCATGGAGTTGTTGGACGCCACCATCACCCAGGTCGCCGCGCCCGTGATCCGCGCCGACCTGGGCGGCCCCGCCTCCGACATCCCCTGGTTCTCCACGGCCTTCACGCTCCCGTTCACGGTGCTGCTCATCACGGGCGGGCGCCTCGGCGATCGTCTGGGCCGCAAGCGAATGTTCGTCGTCGGGGTCGCGGGATTCGCCACCGCCTCGCTGTGCTGCGCCCTGGTCGCCACCGCGCCGCAGCTCATCGCCCTGCGCGCCGTCCAGGGAGCCTTCGCGGCCCTGGTGATCCCGCAGACCATCGGCCTGATCAAGTCCATGTTCGACGGACGCGAGCTCGCCAGGGCGCTCGGCAGCATCGGTCCCGTCATGGGCGCCTCGGCGATCTGCGGCCCCCTGCTGGGCGCGCTTCTCACCCGCGCCGACCTGCTGGGTACCTCGTGGCGGACGGTGTTCCTGGTCAACCTGCCGCTGGTGGCCTTGGTGCTGATGGGATCGCGGCTCCTGCCCGCCAACGCCGCCGACGACCCGCCCCGCCTCGACCTTGTCGGCACCGTGCTGGTCGCCGCGGGCCTCACGACGGTCGTCTACCCCCTCATCGAGAGCGACCGCCTCAACTGGCCACTGTGGTCATGGGCGACCATGGCCGCGGGACTCGCCGCACTGACGCTCTTCGGCCTCCACCAACGCTTCCGCAACCGCCGCGGCGCCAGCCGCCTGATCGAGGGCAGCCTGTTCGGCGACCGCGGCTTCCCCGCCGCCCTGGTGGCGTCCACGCTGTTCTTCGCCGCCGTCAACGGGCTCATGCTCGTGGTGGTCCTACACATTCAGCTGAGCCTCCGCCTGGATGTCCTCACCGCGGGCCTCACCCTGCTGCCATGGTCCGCCTTTATGGCGCTGGCCTCCTGGCTCGCGGGAACCCGACTGTCCCGTTTCGACGGCACCCGCGTGATGCGCGGCGGACTGGCCCTGATGCTGGGCGGCCTGCTGACCGCCCTCGCCGTCTACACCCACACGCCGCCCCACGCCTACCCCTGGCCGCTGCTGCCCGCCCTCGCCCTCGTCGGCCTCGGCAACGGCGTCTTCACCGTCCCGTTCTTCACCACCGCCCTGTCCCGCGTCCGCCCCCACGAGACGGGATCGGCGGCGGGCCTGCTCAACGCCGTACAGCAGTGCGGCGGCACCCTGGGCATCGCGGTGCTGGGGTC
Organism: Stackebrandtia sp.; assembly: GCF_035643755.1. Classification (NCBI taxonomy): domain Bacteria; kingdom Bacillati; phylum Actinomycetota; class Actinomycetes; order Glycomycetales; family Glycomycetaceae; genus Stackebrandtia; species Stackebrandtia sp. The sequence continues at coordinate 15,211 of NZ_DASQPW010000253.1, forward strand.
GGTCTTCCTACGCGGCGCGTCTCCCGTGACGGCCTGCTGGATCGGCGTGGCGCTGTTGGCGGCGACGGGCGTGGCGGCCGCCGCGATCGACGCTCGGTAGTTGCGGGCCGTTTGTATGGTGCCACGAGAAATCGTCATTACTGAATGTGGCGATGTATCGAATAGGAGATCGGTAATGTTCTCGAAGCGTTTCAAGCAGCTGTCCGTGGCGATCATGGCGGGCCTGGTGCTGTCGTTCGTCGGAGCGACCGCCGCCTCCGCGTCCACGGTCTCTCCGGACAGCCAGTGCCGTCCCGACTGCTGGCACTGCTGCGACTGAACGGTCGAGGTCGGCCCCGTCTGCAGGGGCCGGCCTCACAGCAATGCGGTGGGCCGCGCGTAGTGGCACGCCGCCTCGGTCGGTCCATCGTGGTCGGAGCGCAGCAGCGGCTGCTCGGACACGCACCTGGCCCTCTCGTCGTCCGACAGCCGGGAGGCGAACTTCGGGCAGCGGGTCCTGAAGCGGCAGCCCGAGGGCGGGTGGGAGGGGCTGGGGACGTCGCCGGGGAGGAGGATGCGGGTTCGGGTGCGTTCGCGGCGGGGGTCGGGCAGCGGGATGGCCGAGATCAGGGCCTGGGTGTAGGGATGGGCCGCCGCGGCGAAGATGTCGGCGACCGTGCCGATCTCGACGATGCGGCCCAGATACATGACGGCGACGCGGTCGGCGATGTGGCGCACCACCGACAGGTCGTGGGAGACGAACAGGTAGGTGAGGCCGAGGGAGTCCTGGAGGTCCTCCAGGAGGTTGATGACGCCCGCCTGGATGGACACGTCGAGGGCGGAGACGGGTTCGTCGAGGATCAACACCTTGGGGTCGAGGGCCAGGGCGCGGGCCACGCCGATGCGTTGGCGCTGGCCGCCCGAGAACTCGTGGGGGTAGCGGTTGTGGTGCTCGGGGTTGAGGCCGACCGTACGCATCAGGTGGCGGACGCGGTCGTGGCCGCCCGAGGCGTAGCGGCCGTGGACGCGCAGGGGTTCGGCGATGATCTGGGCGACCGTCATGCGGGGGTCGAGGGAGGCGAAGGGGTCCTGGAACACGATCTGCATCTCGGCGCGCAGCGGACGCATGGCGCGGCGGGACAGGCCCGTGATCTCGTGGGGTCCGTAGTGGACCTCGCCCGAGGTGGGCGGGATCAGGCCGAGGAGCAGGCGGGCGGTGGTCGACTTGCCGCAGCCCGATTCGCCGACCAGGGCGAGGGTCTCGCCCGCGCCGACGTCGAAGGACACGTCGCACACGGCGTGGACCTCGCCGATGCGGCGGCGCAGCATTCCCTTGGAGCGCACGGGGAAGTGCTTGACGAGATTGCGGGCGGTCAGGACCGTGGGGTCGGGGCTCATCACGCCTCCCGTTCGTGTGGGCCGTCGGGGGCGAACACCTCGTCGGCGTGGGCGTCGACCAGGCGGTCGTGGTAGTGGCAGGCGGCCAGGTGGTCGGGGCCCGCCACGGCGACGAGCTGGGGTTCGTCGTGGTGGCACAGCTCGGCCGCCAGCGGGCAGCGGGGCGCGAACGGGCAGCCGCTCGGCAGGTCGATCATGGACGGTGGGGAGCCGCTGATCGGGGTGAGACGGTGCGCCCGATCGGTGTCCATGCGCGGCAGGGAACCCAACAGCCCCAGGGTGTACGGCATCCGCGGCGTGTAGAACACGTCGTCGGCGCTCGCCGTCTCCACGGGCTTGCCCGCGTACATCACCAGCACCCGATCGGCGTGCCCCGCGATGACGCCGAGGTCGTGGGTGATGAGGACCATCGCCGCCCCCGTCTCGGCGCGGGCGGTCTCCAGTGCCTCCAGGACCTGCGCCTGCACCGTCACGTCCAGCGCCGTGGTCGGCTCGTCGGCGATGATGACGTCGGGCCGGTTGGCCATGGCGATGGCGATGACGACCCGCTGCCGCATGCCGCCCGACAGCTCGTGCGGAAACGCGTCGACGCGTTGGCGGGGATTCGGAATCCCCACCACGTCCAGCAGCTCGACCGCGCGCTCGCGGGCAGCCGCCTTGCCGATGTCATTGTGGACGACGATGGCCTCGGCGAGCTGGTATCCCACCGTGTACACGGGATTGAGCGATGTCAGCGGGTCCTGGAAGATCATGGCGATCTGGTTGCCGCGCACCCGCGAGATCTCGGTGTCGCCCAGGCCCAGCAGCTGGCGGCCGTTCAGTTTCGCCGAGCCCGTGACGTTCGCGGTGCGCGGCAACAGCCCCATGATCGCCAGCGAGGTCACCGACTTTCCCGAACCCGACTCGCCCACGATGCCGAGGGTCTCTGAGCGCCGCAGCCCGTAGCTCACCCCGCGCACGGCGCGGACCTTGCCGTCCACCGTGGAGAAGTCCACATTGAGGTCGTCGACCTGCAGGACGTGCTCGGGCGCGGTCTCGGGGGTGCCGAACGCGAACTCCTTCGTCATAACCGCACCGTCTGTCGGGGATCGAGGGCGTCGCGCAGGCCGTCGCCGATGAAGTTGACGGTCAGGCAGATGCCGATGATGAACAGGCCCGGGAAGTAGAACAGCCACGGGTGGGTGAACGCCGCCCCCGTGGCGCTGTTGATCAGCAGGCCCAGGGAGGTGTCGGGCGACTGGATGCCCAGTCCCACAAAGGAAAGGCCCGCCTCGGCCAGGATCGCCGTCGCCATCTCCAGCGTGGCCGCCACCAGGATCACGCCCGTGGTGTTGGGCACCAGGTGCCTCAGGATGATGCGGACGTCGGACGAGCCCACGGCGCGCGCCGCCTCGATGAACTCCTGTTCCCGCACCGACAACACCTGCCCGCGCACCAGCCGCGCCGTGCCGATCCAGCCCAGCAGACCCAGGATGAGCGCGATCTGAAACCACCCGACGCCCCCCGAGACACCGCCCGCGATCGCCGCGGCCACCGCCAGGAACGGGATCACGAACAGGACGTCCACGAGGCGCATCATGATCGCGTCGATCCAGCCGCGGTAGAAGCCCGCCACCGCGCCCCAGATCGATCCGATGCCCGTCGCCAGGATCGCCACGGTGAAGGCGACCTTCAGCGACTGTTGGGCGCCGCGCATCACCTGCCCCAGCACGTCGTGGCCCGCGCGGTCCGTCCCAAAGGGATGGGCGAGGCTGGGCGGCTCCATGCTGGGTATCTCGCGATACAGGTGATAGTCGTACTTCCACACGAGCGGGCCGACGAACGCGAACGCCACGATGAGCAGGAACACCACCAGCGAGCCCATGGCGAGCTTGTGTTGCGCGAAGCGCCGCAGCACCAGCGACGCCTGGCCGCGCTCGCGCACCCCGGTCGGGGCGACCAGGGCGAGATCGTCACTCATAGCGAATCCTCGGGTCGAGCCAGCCGTACAGCAGATCGGAGACCAGGTTCGCCGCGATCACCAGCATCCCCGACACCAGCAGGAACGCCATCACCGCGAACGAATCTCCCTTTTGGATTGATTCGAGGACATACAGGCCCATGCCCTCCCAGTTGAAGATCCGCTCCACGATGATCGCGCCCGACAGGGCCGCGGCGATGCTCAGCGGCGCGAACGTCGCGATCGGCGTCAGGGACGTGCGCAGCGCGTGGCGCCGCATCACCGTGCGGTTGCGCACCCCCTTGGCGCGCGCCAGCCGGACGTAGTCGGAGTCCAGCACCTCCAACATGGCCGCGCGCTGATACCGGCTGGCGGCGGCGTAGCCGTGCAGCATCAGCGCCAGGGTGGGCAAGATCAGGTGCCCGACGATGTCGCCGGCCTTGCCCATCGCGGAGTAGTCGCTGGTATCCGGCGACGTGGCGCCGATCGTGTAGAAGATCGTGGTCCCCGCCTGTTGGTTGGCCCAGATCCCGGTTTCCTTGATGAGCGCGGCGATCCAGAACGTCGGCATGGCCAGCGCCAGGAAGCCGACGAAGGTCAGGGCGTAGTCGACGCGGCGGTACTGCTTGACCGCCGATATGACGCCGGTGACGATGGCGATGACGATGGCGGCCAGCGTGGCGATCAGCACCAGCCGAAACGTGATCATGAACCGGTCGGAGATCTCCGCCCCGATCGGATTGTTGTCGCCCAGAATGGACGGACCGAACTTGCCCCGCAACAACCCGATGTCTCCGCGTCCGCCGATGCCCGTGAGCCACAACCAATAGCGCTCGGGCACGGATCTGTCCAGGTACAGGTGCGCGGCGAATTCGTGGACCGCTCCCTTGGGGATCTCACCGTTGGTGGACTGCGACGCCAGCTGGAGCTTGTAGTCGGCGACCGGGTCGCTGGACAGGTCCACGAGAAGAAACGAGAACATGGATGCCGCGATCAACACGGGAATGGCGATCAGCAGGCGTCGAATGGCGTAAATGAACAATGCGCGTCGCTCTCTTCGGATGTCACGGCGGCGCCGCGTGAACCTCGCGGCGCCGCCGTGACATCAACTCACTTCTTTATGCCCCATTCCTCCATGTTGTACAAGGCGCGGATTTGGGACGCCCAGTTGTCGCGGACGTTGACCACCTTCTTGGACGTCACGATCAACACGGGCGTGGTGACCACGGGCAGGATGTACGCGTCCTTGGCGACCAGGGACCCCGCGTCGTTGGCGAAGCCGGCGGCTTCCTTCAGGTCGACGGTGCTGTGCACCTTGGCGATCGCCGTGTCGACCTTCTTGTCGGAGTTGCGGCCGAAGTTGCTGGGCGACTTGGAGTCCCAGAACTGTTGCGGCGCGGTGGTGAACGCCGGGTCCGTGCTCCAGCCGAACTCGACGATGTCGAAGTCGCTCTTGTCCAGGACGGTGCCCAGCTGGCTCGCGGCGATCGTCTTGATGTTGGCCTTGATGCCGATCTTGCCGAGGTAGCCCTGCACCAGCTCCGATGTGGTCTTGCGCATGGCGTGGCCCTCGAGGTAGCGATAGGTGAACGGGCCCACCTGTTTGCCGTCCTTGGTGAGCTTTCCGCCGCTGAGCTTGTAACCGGCCGCCGACAGCATCTTCTTGGCCTTGGCGATGTCGCCGGTGCCCATCGAGCTGCCCGCGAAGGTGTCCTTGAAGTACGGACTCTTCTGGTTGAACAGGTAGTTGTCGCGGCGTTTCACCTTGGTGAGCTGGCCGTAGGTGCGCTTGTTGACGTCGTCGACGTCGATGGCGGTGAGCATCGCCTCGCGCAGCTTGACGTCCTTGAGCCACTTGTTGGTGACGTTGAGGTCGAAGTGTTCCCAACCGGGTCCCGGGGCCAGGTTGCTGCGAATGCCGGTGTCGCCGGTGGCCTGTTCGGACACGTCGGGGTCCAGCGATTCCGGTGCCGCGCCGTCGAGCTCCCCGTTGTCCAGCGCCTTGAGCATGTCCTGCTGACTGGACACGACCAACAGGTTGAGTTTGTCCAAAGTGGGCTTGATCTTGCCGTACCACCGTGGGTTCGGAACCAGGGTCTCCTTCTGGCCGATCTTGGCGCTCTTGATCATGTACGGCCCGCCGGAGTAGTCCGGTTGGTTGTCGGAGAACCACTTCGACGACTCGGCCATCGCCTTGGGGTCGGTCTTCCAGCCCTTGCCGTGCTTGTCGGCGATGTGCGCGGGATAGGTGATCGTGTTCTTTGTCAGCCAGTCGGGATCGTAACTGCCCTTCTTCAGGGTCACCACGATCGCGCCGGAGGAGTCCTTGGTGATCGACTTGACCTCGTCGCCGTACGAGGTGGCGGCGGGGTCGCAGTCGCCGCACTTGGACTTGTCGCTGGTGAGGGAGTACCAGTGCCAGATGAAGTCGTCGACGCCGATCGGCGTGCCGTCGCTCCACTTCGCGTCGTCGCGGAGTTCGTACTTCCACGCCTGCGGGTTCTTGCTGACCAGCTTGGGCTTGGCCTTCAGCGTGTCGCGGCTCCACCACCACTTGCCGTCGGGGTTGAAGTGGCCAATCTGCGGCAGGATCCCCTGCACGGCCTCGGCGAGATACACCGAGTTTCCCTTGGCGCGGTTCTTGTTCCAGCTGTCCCACCCGGCGCTGATCGCCCAGGTGAGTTCCCCACCGTCCTTGCGGTCCCCCGAGTTGCATGTGGTGGGGTGCTTGCCGCACGCCTCAAAACCGGAGCCGGTGGACTTGGCGCCGCCGGAACAGGCGGTGATCGCCAGCGCCACGGTCACGCCTAGGGCCAGAGTTCCGAAAACGATTCCTTTGCGTCTCATATGGACTTCTCCATCTCTCCGGGGCGGGAAGAGTTTGATCATCGCCGATGGAAGCATCGTGGCACAAAACGCTTGACGCCGTGAGCCTCGAGGATGTCAATGACGCGGTTCGTTATGCTGTTGTGATGTCACGCAGAGTCAGCGGCTGACGGGGCGATGCCCAGCTCGAGGACGGTCTCGAGGCCGTCCTCGTCGTCCCACTGTTCGCCCACGGCAACGAAGCCGTACTGATCGATCAGCCGCCGGGAGGCCACATTGTCCGGACGCACCGTTGCCCGCACGACGCGCACCGCGCTCTCCGCCTCGGCCCGCTCCAGCAGCGCCTCCAGGGCCGCGCGGGCGTAACCCCGCCGCCGCTGCCGCGGATCCACGGCGTAGCCCAGCTCGACCATGCCCCGCTCGTCGGGCGCGGAGTGGTAGCCCGCCCGGCCCACCACGATCCCGCGGGTGAAGTCCACAATGGCGCGCGTCACCCGCGCCGCCTCGTTCGGGTCGGCGGCGATCTGCGCGCTGCGCATCCGCCACGTCGACCGGCACTCGTCCGAGATGAAGTATTCGGGCAGCCGCATCCCGGCCGCGCGGGTCGCCGCGGCGAGGTCCCCGGCGGCCAGGGCGTGGATCGCCGCGTCGGGCAGCTGGATCAGGCGCACATCGTTGGTCACGTCGACATCCTCGGCCAGGGATAGCGCGGAGTCCAGCGATTTCGCGCGCCCCTCACAGCCGATTCATAGCTTTCGCACAGACTCGGCCCACCGCGCGCACATAATGTCGGCGTATGACTACCGAGACGGCCCAGTATCGGCGCCCGGACGGCGAGCCGATCCGGGTGCTCGTGGTGGACGACGAGGTGCCGCTGACCGAGCTGCTGTGCATGGCGATGCGCTATGAGGGCTGGGAGGCGCGGGGGGCGCACGACGGGGCGAGCGCGCTGCGCGCCACGCGCGACTTCGGCCCCGACGCGGTGGTCCTCGACATCATGCTGCCCGATATGGACGGTTGGACGGTGCTGGGCAGGCTGCGGCACGACGCCCCGCAGCTGCCCGTGCTGTTCCTCACCGCCAAGGACGCCGTGGAGGATCGGGTGCGCGGCCTGACGATCGGCGCCGACGACTACGTCACGAAGCCGTTCAGCCTGGAGGAGGTGCTGGCGCGGCTGCGCAATCTGCTGCGGCGG
>NZ_DASQPW010000254.1:0-22590 GCF_035643755.1 Stackebrandtia sp.
TGTACTCGGTTCCGGTGAGGGCGTCGCTCAGCACCGCGCCGCCGCCGGTGAGCCCCGAGGCGGCGCAGCGCGTCAGGATCGTGGCGCCGTGGAGGGCGGCGGTGCGCGCCAGGGCGACCACGAGGCGGGCGTCGTCGATCAGCTGCCCGTCCCAAAACGCCAGGCCGCCGCGCAGCCCGGCCCGCCGCACCGTGGGGGCGTAGCGCTCCACGTCGGCGGTCCGCAGCCGGCGCGAACGGGGGAGGATCCGCGAGGGGGTGCGCGCGGCGACCCGAAGCACGTCCCCGGCCAGGAACCCGGCGCGCACCGTCGCGGCGGCGGACCGCGACAGGCCGGGCAGCAGCGGCACCACCTGCGGCAGCGGCGTCACCAGGTGCGGGGCGGTGCGCTGGATGAGGATGCCGCGCTCGACGGCGCTTTCGTAGGCGATTCCCACGCTGCCCGAGGCGAGATAGCGAAGCCCGCCATGGACGAGCTTGGAGCTCCATCGGCTGGTGCCGAAGGCCAGGTCGTGCTTTTCGGCCAGCACCACCGAAAGCCCGCGGCTGGCCGCGTCCAGCGCGACCCCGGCCCCGGTGACGCCGCCGCCCACGACCAGCAGGTCGACGGGGCGATCCAGGTGGTCGAGCTCGAAGGAGCGGCGGGCGGCGTTCAGGGAAGCCGGTGCGTGGGGAGCGTGCACGTTTCGGTCCGTTCAGGGGGCGAGATATCGGTCCAGCAGGTCGCGGAGCTCGGCGTCGAGGGCGTCGAGCCGGGGCCCGGTGCCGTGGGTCGCCTCCACTAGGACCGGCCCGGTGAGCGTGAACGACCAGGCGGTCAGCAGTACCGCCTTGGCCATCGTCCCGGTGTCGGACTGGCGGATCGAGCCGTCGGCCATGCCCGCCTTCACGCCCGACTCCAGCAGGTCGAGCTGCTGGTCGGTGTTGGCGCCGCGGCGCCGCAACAGGTAGGGGAGCAGGAACTCGGGGTCGACGTCGATGATCTTGCGCATCAGCGGGTGGACGCGGATGTCGCGCACCATCGCCACCACGGTGTCGACCAGTTGGCGTCGGGTGGATTCGCCCGGGTCGACCAGCGGCGCCGACGACACCAGGGCCGTCCACTCCCGGGTGGTCAGGGCGGCCACGACCTCGCGGACGCTGCCCCAGCGGCGGTAGAGGGTGGCGCGGGAGATGCCCGCGTGGCGGGCCAGGTCGGCCATGGTCATGCGCTGCATGCCGACGGACAGCAGCAGGTCGTAGGCGGCGTCGAGGATCGTGTTCTCGTCGATCGCGTTGACGGGCTTCACGCGGCACCCACTCCTTCCTGCGACGCTGTAACATATTGCGTCAAAGTGTATCAGCGATCGCGAGGACATGACGATGACCGAATCCGACCTGCCGGTGGTCGAGTTCCATCCGTACCGCTGGGGAGACCCCGCCCATCCCGCCCAGCTGCCGCCCGCCGCCCGCGAGGCGCTGGCGGCGCTGGGAGTCCCGGCCCCGCCGCCCCCGCCGGTGGAGCCCGCGCGGGTGAGCCTGCCGGAGCCGGCGCTGTCGCGCGAGGACCTGGAGCCGATCACGGCGATTCTCGGCCCCGACAACGTCACCGACGATCACGACGCCCGGCTGGCACACACCCGGGGATGGTCGACGACGGACCTGCTGCGGATCCGGGCCGGCGACGCCACCGACGCCCCCGACGCGATCGCCCTGCCCGCCGACCACGACGAGGTCGTCGCCGTGCTGGCCGCCTGCGCCGCCGCCGACATCGCCGTGGTGCCGTACAGCGGCGGTACCTCCGTGGTCGGAGGGCTCTCGCCCGCCCGCGCCGGATTCCGCGGCGTCATCGCGCTCGACCTGCGGCGCCTGGACGGGCTGGAGTCGATCGACCGGATCTCCCGCACCGCCGAACTCCAGTCCGGGATGCGAGGTCCGCGGGCCGAAAAACTCCTGGGCGGCAACGGTTACACCCTCGGCCATTTTCCACAGTCCTATGAGGGCGCTAGCATCGGCGGCTACGCCGCGGCCCGGTCGGCGGGGCAGTCCTCGGCGGGCTACGGTCGCTTCGACGATATGGTGGTGGGCCTGCGCCTGGCCACCCCGCGCGGCACGATCGAGCTGGGAACCGCCCCGCGCTCGGCGGCGGGCCCCGACCTGCGCCAGCTGGTGCTGGGCAGCGAGGGCACCCTCGGCGTCATCACCTCGGTGACGGTCCGGATCCGGCCGATCCCCGAGACCCGGGTGTTCGAGGGTTGGCGCTTCGACGACTTCGCCGCCGGCGCCGCGGCGCTTCGCCAACTCGCGCAAGACGCCCCGGCGCCGACCGTGGTGCGACTGTCTGATGAGGTCGAAACCCAGATCAATCTGTCCGATCCGGACAAGATGCTCGGCGGCGGCCCCGGCGGTTGCCTGGCGGTGATCGGCTACGAGGGCACCGGCGACGACGTCGAACGCCGGCGCGCGGCCGCCACACAGGTGCTGCTCGCCGCGGGCGGACGCCCCGAGGGAACCGGGCCCGGCGAGGCGTGGCGGACCGGACGCTACCGCGCCCCGTACCTGCGCGATCCGCTGCTGGACGCCGGCGTGCTCATCGAGACCCTGGAGACCGCGACGTTCTGGTCCCGGCTGCTGGACGTGCGCTCCGCCGTCACCTCCGCCCTCACCGAGTCGCTGGGCACGGACGGGCGGCCGGTACTGGTGCTGTGCCACATCTCCCACGTCTACGAGACCGGCGCCTCGCTGTACTTCACGGTGGCCTGCGCCCAGACCGACGACCCGGTGGGCCAGTGGCGCGGCGCCAAGCGGGCCGCCAACGCCGCCATCCGCGGCCACGGCGCGTCGATCAGCCACCATCACGGCGTGGGGCGCGATCACCGGGACACCTACGCCGCCGAGATCGGCCCGCTGGCGGCCGAGACGCTGCGCGCCGTCAAGAACACCCTGGACCCCAAGGGAATCCTCAATCCCGGCGTCCTGATCCCGGACGAGGACGCGCGATAGCTCATGCGAACGTTCACCGCGCTCATCAATCCGATCTCCGGCGGCGGCCGGGCCGAGGAGTTGTGGAGGCCGATCTCCGAGGCGCTGGCGGCGGCGTCCGCGCCCGTCACCGAGGTGCGAACCCGGGGACGCGAGCATGCCGTGGCGACGGCGCGGCTGGCGGCCGAGCGCGGCGACGTCGTGGTGGCCGTCGGCGGTGACGGCCTGGTGCGCGACGCCGCCGGGGGCGCCGGGGTGCACGGCGGCACCGTCGCGATCGTCCCGGGCGGCCGGGGAAACGACCTGGCCGCCTGTCTCGGCGTGCCGACGGCCCCGGCCGACGTGGCGCGGACGCTGCTGGACGGCCCGGCGCGCGGTCTCGATCTGTTGGACGTCAACGGGATTCTCGTACCCGGAAACGTCTACATCGGAATCGATTCGGTGGCCACCCGGATCATCAACCAATACCGGTTCGTCCCGGCGCGCCTGCTCTACCGCCTGGCGCCGGTGCGCGCCATCGCCACCTGGCGCGCCGCCAACTACACCCTCATCGTGGACGGCCGCGCGCGCCACGCGCGCGCACACACCGTGATCGTCGCCAACTCCGGGCACTATGGACACGGGCTGAACATCGTCCCGCCCGCCGTCCCCGACGACGGCCTCGCGCACGTCATGGTGGTGGGCGACGGCCCGCGCAGCGCGATCGTGCGATTCATGAGCGCCGCCCGCAGCGGACGGCATGTCGACCGGCCCGAGGTCGACATCGGCACCGCCACGACGGTCACCGTCGACGCCGACCGCCCGATCCCGGTGTGCGCCGACGGAGACGAGGTCGCCACGCTCCCGTCCACCATCACCCTGCGCCGACACGCGATCCACGTCATCGCGGCGCGTTCGGCTTGACAAGTACCGGGGTCTGCTTAGGCTGGAAACATGGTGGCCACCACGATTCCCGGCCCCGCCGGCACACCCCTTCTCGGTTCGCTGCGCGACCTGCGCGCCGACACCCTCGCCTACTACCTGCGGGCGCGACGCGACTTCGGCGACGTGGTGCGGTTCAGCGCGGGGCCGCCGGGGCTGCGCGTGTCGTTCTACGCCCTGTTCTCGGCCGAGGGCGTCAAGCGCATGCTGGCCACCGAGGCCGACAACTTCCGCAAGGACCACAGCTTCTACGACGAGGTGCGCCAGCTCATCGGCAACGGCCTGCTGACCAGCCAGGACGAGGAGTATGTGCGCCAACGTCGCCTGATCCAACCGCTGTTCACCCACAAACGGGTGGCGGAGTACGCGCCGCCGATCGTGGAGGAGGCCGACGGCGCCGCGCGGCGGTGGGTCGCCGACGGGGTCATCGACGCGTCGAAGGCGATGACCCAACTGACCCTGCGGATCGTGGGCCGCGTCCTGTTCGGGGCCGATGTGGACGCCGCGCTGTCGACCATCCGGGATCAGCTGCCGGTCGCCAGCGCCTCGGTGGTGCGGCGCGGGTTCGCGCCGGTGCGGATTCCGCGCGGCTGGCCGACGCCCGACAACCGGCGGGTGGCCGCCGCACAGCGGCAGATCTACCGGATCTGCGACAGCATCATCGACGCCCGCGACGCCGCCGACGACTCCACGGACCTGTTGGGGTTGTTGCTGGCGGCGCGAACCGAGGACGGGGATCGCCTGTCCGCCAGCGAGATCCGCGACCAGGTGCTGGTGTTCCTGTTGGCGGGGCACGAGACCACCGCCACGTCGCTGTCCTTCGCGCTGCACCTGCTGGCCAAGCACCCCGAGCTACAGGAGCGGGCGCGCGCCGAGGTGGACGACGTGCTGGGCGGCGGCGTGCCCACCGCCGCCGACGTCGACCGGCTGGAATTCCTTACCCGCGTGGTCAAGGAGACGATGCGGCTCTACCCGGCGGCGCCGATCGTGGGACGCCGCTGCGTCGACGGCATGACCGTGGACGGCCACCGGATTCCCGCCGACGCCAGCGTCCTGGTCAGCGCCTGGGTGACCCATCGCCACCCCGGATACTGGTCGCGACCGTCCGAAGTCGACCCGGACCGTTTCCTTCCCGACCAGGAGAAGGCGCGGCCCCGCTACGCGTACTTCCCGTTCGGGGGCGGCCGCCGGGCCTGCATCGGGCAGTACTTCGCGATGCTGGAGTCCGTGCTGGCGCTGGCGGTGTTCCTGCGGCGCTTCTCGGTCGAGGCCATCGACACCGACGTGCCGCTGACCAGCGGCGTCACGCTGCGCGCCGCGGGGCCGGTGCGGTGCCGCCTCACCGCGCGGTGAATCAGGCCGCCGGTATCCCGAACATCTCGGCGTACTGGCCCACGAGCAGGTCGTTGCCCTTCATCTCGGCGGTCTGGTCGGGGCCCATCAGTCCGGTGCCCGGCATATAGGAGATGCCGGCCTTGGGGCCCAAGGGAACGATGAATATCGGCTGGGACGGTTCGTACGGCGTCAGCTTCCGCTCGCCCGACAGGAGGGCCCGAATGTTCTGGGCCGCGACGTTGCCCGTCTCGATGGCGACCACCGCGGTGTCGGGCGCGCCGGTGAGCGCGGGGTCGCCGATGGCGAAGAGGTGGCGGGTGCCGGGCACCCGAAGCTCGGGGGTGACCGTGATGTGGCCGTCCTTGGTGCGGGCGGCCCCCGACAGGAACCGCGATACCCGTTGCCTTCCGTGGCAACGGAACCAGATGTCGCCCGTGACGGGGATGCCGCTGACGGTGTGGGTCGTGAAGGTCGCCAGCTCGCCGGGGCGGGTGGGCAGCATCGTGCGGGGGGCGGTGCCCAGCACGAGGTCGATGCGCAGCTCGGCCAGCTGTTCGCGCAGCCGCGAACGCATCTCGTTTTGGAGCGCCCGGTCGAAGCCCGGCATGAATCCCGCCGAGAGGATGTCGGGCGCGGGGTCCATGATCGTGACCCATTTGTCCGGCCAGGTCGAGGCGATCTCGCCCGCCAGTTCCAGGCCGACCGCCCCGGCGCCCATCAACACCACCCGGTCGGCCTCGGCGAGGTACTTGGACGTGCGGTGGATGCGCATCTTCGCCGCCGTGGCGTGGGTGTTGTCGAACTTGGCGGGGAAGGGATAGGTGGTGCCGGCGGCCAGGACGATGAAGTCGGCCTGGATGCGGCGCCCCGACACCAGGCCGACGATGCCGTCCTCGACGATCACGACGCGGTCCTGGATCACCGTGCCGTTGTCCAACAGGTTCTCGTAGGGAAGGAACATCCGGTCGGCCCAGGACGGATCGACGATGGTGCGCAGCGAGGCGACATTGTGAACGAACGCGTCCTTCGGGTCGATGAGGGTGACCTGGGCGACGTCATCGAGCGCCTTGGCTACGGTGCAGCCTCCGTAACCTCCGCCGACGACGATGACGGTGGCGTTCATGAGGGGACTCCTACGTGGGGCATACGCAAAGTGGGTGTGCATACAGCCTCGGTGCACCGCCCCGGCCTGTCAAGTCCACGCGACGGAAAAGGCGACCGGTTTCGCTCAGCGCCAACGAGTTTCGCCACGCACGGCGCCGGGCCGCGGCGCACACTCCGCCGCGGCCCGGCCCGCATCGCCGGGTGACGCGGCTACTTGAGCGCCTTGAGTCCGGCGTCGGCGATGGACTCGTCGATGTCGCCGCCGGGCGCGCCCGCCACGCCGACGCCCGCGATCGGGGCCTTGTCGGCGGTCACCGGGACGCCGCCGGCCAGGAACAGGGTCCCGGGAATGTCGGCGGTGGACGGCTTCGACAGGTCGACGTTCTTGGCCAGCTCGCTGGTGGCCTTGCCGAAGGACACCGCCGTGAACGCCTTGCGCTCGGCCGATTCCGGCGACTGCGGGCCCGCGCCGTCGCCCTTGATCTCGGCGATCACGTTGCCCGCGCGGTCCACGATCACGACCGTGACGCGCTGGTGCTGCTTGGCGGCCTCCTTCTGGGCGGCCTCGGCGACCTTGGCCGCGGCCCCGGAGGACAGGGTCTTGGTGGTGACGACCGACTTGTCGGAGGCCGCGGCCGCCGGGGCGGCGGTGTCGCCGCTGTCGGCGTAGGCCGCGACGGCGGAGGTGCCGCCGGCCAGGGCCAGTCCGAGGGCCGCTCCGAGTCCGATGCGGGCGGCGAGGGAACGCTTGTTCATGGTGGTCTCCGTTTCTAGAAGTTTCTCCGTGTTCCGGATGACTCCAAGATTCCCGCGAACGCGGCGCCGCCACATCGCCAAACCCACCGAGTGACCAGCGTCGATGGTTGCAGGCCGGGGGTCAATCCTTTGATTGACGCGCCCCGGCCGCCGCGCGCGGCAGGCTTGATCGCGCCCGGAACCTTAGGATGGGCGCCACGGTCGACAGGGGAGGTGGGCGATGAACGAACGCGCGTGGCTCAACGGGGCCATGCACGCGGGGTTCCTCCTGTTGCTGACGGCCTCGGCGTCCCGCCTGATCGCCCGGCACGGCCTCACCCACGTCACCATCGGGTCCCTGGCGGTGTGCGCCGTCCTGGCGGCGATCTACGGCGTTGGCGTGGCGGCGTGGAAACCCTTGGGGCGCGCGCGATCGGTGTGGCTGGGCATCGTGTTGGTGCTGTGGCTGGTCCTGGTGCTGGTCTCGCCGTCGTTCTCGTGGTGCGCGGTGCCGCTGTACTTCCTGTGCCTGCGGCTGTTGCCGATGCGCGTCACCATCGGGGTGGCCGTGGTCCTCACCGCCGCCGTCATCGTCGGCGAGTGGCGAATCGCCGACGTCGACGAACCCAGCCTGGTGCTGGCCCCGATCGGCATCTCCGCCATGATCACCGTCTTCTTCTGGATGCTGGACCGCGAACTCAACCGCCGCCAGCAGCTCATCGACGACCTCGTCGCCGCGCGCGGCGCGCTCGCCGAGTCCCAACACCGCGAGGGCGTGCTGGCCGAACGCGAACGCCTGGCCCGCGAGATCCACGACACCCTCGCCCAGGGATTGTCCAGTGTGGGCATGCTGCTTCAGGCCGCGGATCGCGTGTGGGACAACGACGACCGCTCCGCCCGTACCCACGTCCGCCACGCCGGGGAGGTGGCCGCCGACAACCTGGTGGAGGCCCGCCGCTTCGTCCGCGACCTGACGCCGTCGCGGCTGGAGGGCCACCCGCTGCCGCGCGCCCTGACCAAGCTGTGCGCCGAACACGGACCGGGCGCCCGGTTGCTCATCGAGGGGGACGAGCAGCCGCTGCCCGGCCGGGTGCAGGCGGTGCTGCTGCGGGTGGCCCAGGGCGCGCTGGCCAACATCACCGAACACGCGCGGGCCGACGCCGTCGTCATCACCCTGACCTACCTCGGCGACGAGATCACGATGGACATCCACGACGACGGCGTCGGCCTCGACGCCGGGACCGCGCCGCGGCCGGGACGCGGCTTCGGCCTGCGCGCCATGCGCGACCGACTGTCCGAGGTGGGCGGGACCCTGTCCGTCGACAGCGAACCCGGCGAGGGAACCACGATCGCGGCGCGCGTGCCGCTGGAGGGCCAGGCATGAGACTGTTCGTGGTGGACGACCACCCCGTGACCCGCGCCGGCATGGCGGCGCTGATCGGCGCCGAGCCCGACATGACCCTGGTGGGCGAGGCCGCCACCGCCGCCGACGCCGTGGCCGGGGTCGCCGACACCGCGCCCGACGTCGTCCTCATGGACCTGCAGCTCGGCGACGGCCCCGACGGCGTCGAGGCCACCCGCCGGCTCCGCGCCCTGCCCGACCCGCCGTACGTCCTGGTGCTGACCACCTACGACACTGACTCCGACATCGTGCGCGCCATCGACGCCGGCGCCATCGGCTACATCCTCAAGGCGGGGCCGCCCGACGAGCTGTTCGCCGCGATCCGCGCCGCCGCCGAGGGACACAGTGCGCTGTCGCCCCAGGTCGCCACCAAGATGATGAACCGGATGCGCGAACCCCTGCCGTCGCTCACCAACCGCGAGATCGACATCCTGCGGCTGCTGGCGGCCGGCAGCGGCAACCGCGACATCGCCAAGCAGCTGTACATCACCGAGGCCACGGTCAAGACCCACCTGGTGCACATCTTCCGAAAACTCAATGTGGACAGCCGAACCGCGGCGGTGCGGGAGGCCGTGCGGCGCAAGCTGATCCGGATGTCCTAGGACCCGGCCACCGCCGCCGAGGCGCGCTTCCAGTTGCCGTGCAGGCGGTGCAGATAGGCGCGGGCGTCGTCGTCGGCCGACGCGCCCTGGCTGAACGCCAGCATGTTCCCGCCCCCGGTGTTGTAGCCCAGGGCCAACAGCTCGGTCGTCGAGTACCCGCCCGCGCGTCCGGCGGGGAGCTCGGCGGCGAGATCGTGCAGGTACCAGGCCTCGGCCTCGATCGCCAGCTTCGGGTCGTCGGGCAGTTCCCGCCACCGCCGGTCGGCGAAGTCCCTGCCGCGCTTGGTCTCGTCGAAGGTCGCGTGGTGCATGTTCGCCACGCCGAAGGCCGCGTCGGGCTTGACCCGCTGCCACGCCCGCTCGGTGTCGGGGTCGTGGGGCTTATAGGACTCGTTGTACAGGATCGCCATCACCAGGCGGGGGTCCACTCCGGCGGCGCGGGCGTAGGTCCGCACGGACGCGGCGTACCGCGCGGGATCGCGCTGGCTGATCGGGTCCGAGTGCCGAGCGTCCACGTCGTGATGGTCGCTGTCGCCGTGGTGGGTGGCCAGCAGCACGACCAGCACCAGCGCCGCCGCCCCCCACGCGACCCACTTCCACTTCACGTGGCCATCTAATCACTTCGCCAGCATCAGCACCATGCTTCGACCGTGGACGGTGTAGGAGGTGCCCTGCCCGCCGATCGCGGCCTCGGCGCCGGGCTTGGCGACCTGGTCGGGGCCCTCGGCCCAGGACGCGGTGTCGGTGACCCGGTACCACTGCTTGCCCGCGCCCGGGTCGGGGAGGGTGAAGTCGACGTCGCCGGACCAGCCGTTGTATCCGATGTAGAGGCCCGCGGCGTCGTCGCCGAGTTCGCTTCCGTCCAGACGCCATGCCAGGGCGTGGTTGTCGGCGTCGTCGAAGTAGGCGTCGTCCGGAGTGGTGGCCCGAGGCGTGAACCAGTCGAGGTCGTCGAGCCCGTCTTCGTCTTCGTCCTTGCCGGTGTAGAAGCCGGTGGGCCGCAGCGCCGGGTGGGCGTGGCGGAAGGCCAGCAGCCGCGACGTGTAGGTGTCGAAGGTGGACTGATCGGGGTCGGGGGACCAGGACAGCCAGTTGGCCGAGGAGTCCACGTTGTACGGATTGTTGTTGCACCGCATGCCGCGCAGGGTTTCGTCGCCGCCGGTCATCATCGGCGTCCCGGCGGAGGTCGCCAGGAACGCCATGCCGTTGCGGGCGGCCTGGCGCTGCGCGGCGGCGTCGCCGCCCTGATCCCAGGAGTTGTTGTTGTCGCTGCCGCCGTCGGACGGGCCGTACGGCCAGGACTGCCCGTTGTTCTTGTCGTCGCAGGCGTACAGGTCGTGCAGGGTGAACCCGTCGTGGGCCACCATGAAGTTGACCGAGGCTCCCGGCGATCGTCCACCGTAGAGGTCGGAGGATCCGGTGAACCGGGTCGCCAGCTGCCCGGGGGTGACGGCGGTGGTGCCGAGCTTGTTCTGGTCGGCGCGCAGCGTGTCGCGGTACTTGTCGTTCCATTCGGCCCAGCCGGACGGGAAGTTGCCCACCTGGTAGGTGCCGTCGCCCAGGGCCCAGGGCTCGGCGATCCAGTCGGTGCCGTCGCCGCCGGCGGCCGGTCGGGGCGGCAGGGCCTTGGTGATCGCGGCCAGCGCGGTGTCGGGATCGTCCTTGCTGTACTTGAAGCACCCGTGCTGGCAGGTGTTGCCGAGGATCGGCGCCAGGTCGTGCCGGAACCCGTCCACCCCAAGGCTTTGGCGCCAGTACGTCAGCGAGTCGACGATCAGGTCGCGGGTGGCGGGGTTGCGGGTGTTGAGGTTGCCGCCCACCCCGGTGTTGTCGTAGGAGCCCTGCCTGTCCGCGGTCAGCGAGTAGTAGGTCGGGTTGTCCAGGCCGCGAAACGACTCCAGGTTGTAGGTGTTCTTGTCGGACGTATCCCACGCGTAGCCCTCGCCGCTGTGGTTGTAGACCACGTCCATGAGGACCTTGATTCCCCTGGCGTGGAAGGCCTTCACCATCGCCTGGAATTCCTTCGTCGGCCCGCCCGGGCTCCGGTCGGCGGCGTAGCGGCGGTCGGGGGAGAAGTAGTTCAGCGTCGCGTAGTTCCAGTAGTTGTCGCCCGAGGCGCCGTTCGGGTCGATGTCGTTGCCGTCGTTGGGGCCGTCCTGCACGGGAAGCAGCTCCACCGCGCTCACCCCGAGATCGGCGAGGTAGCCCGCCTTGGTGGCGGCCCCGGCGAAGGTGCCGCGTTCGTCGGCGGGCACGCTCGGGTCCGACTTGGTGAATCCCCGCACGTTGACCTCGTAGATCACGTCGGCGGCCAGCGCGCCGGTGGGCGCGGTGCCCGTGTCGCCGTCGGCGTCGGGAAGCACGATTCCCTTGGGCGCCTGGGGACCAGAGTCGATGTCACGGTACTTCGGGCCCGAGGCGTAGATGGTCTTGTCGGTCATGCCCGGGCGCAGCGGGTCGTGGCTCACCTCGCGGGCGTAGGGGTCCAGCAGCAGCTTGTTCGGGTCGAAGCGGTTGCCGTCGGCATCCACGTCGGATTGGAAACCGGCGCTGGAGCCCGGTTTCCAGGTGGCGTCGTAGGTCCAGTTGGGACCCCAGGCGCGGTATCCGTAGTAGACGGTCCCGGTGACCCCGTGCTCGGCGAGGTCGGCGACGCTCACCGTGGCGGAGAAGACGTCGTCGCCCTCGTTCAGCTGGTACGACACGTTTTCGGCCGCGCCGTCGGCCTTGGAGTAGACGTAGACGTCCATTCGGGTGGCGGCCGCGGAGTACACCGCGAAGTCGATGTTGTCGCCGCCGGAGTCGTAGTGGGCGCCGAGCCGCGGGGCGTCGTCGGCCTGGGCCGCCGAACCGGCGGGGATGCCCGCCGCCAGCGTCAGACAGGCCAGCGCCGCGAACAGGCGGCCTCGTGTTCGTCTACCCATGGCACGTCCACCGCTTTCATAAGTCACGCAAGAACTTGCGAGCCATGCAAACAAGCGCCGCCATATTTTCTATACATTTGCATATTTGTCGGTCGCCGCGATCACGTGGTCGCCGATCCCGCCGCCGGAGCCGTGGCCGGCCCGATCCACCAGGATCAGCTCGGCGTCCGGCCAGGACCGCGCGAGATTCCAGGCGATGTCGGCGGGCCCGGAGATGTCGAGCAGGCCGTGCACCAGGGTCCCGGGGATCCCCGCCAGCCGATGGGCGTCGCGCGACAGCTGCCCGTCCGGGATCCAGGCGGCGTGCGACCAGTAGTGGGTCACGAGGCGCGCGAAGGCAAGGCGAAACTCGGGGTCGTCGTAGCGCTCGTCGTGCGAGAAACCCACGCCGATTCCCACGTGCGCGTCCTCCCAGTCGCACCAGTCGCGCGCCGCCCGGTCCCGCACGTCCGCGTCGGTGTGATGCAGCAGCCGTGAGTAGGCGGCCGCCAGATCGCCGTCCCGCTCGTCGGCGGGAACGCCGTTTCGAAACCGTTCCCACCGCTCGGGCAGGATCCGCCCCATGTCGCGGGTGATCCACTCGACCTCGCGCGCCGTGGTGTTGGTGACGCTGAACAGCACAACCTCGCTGACGGCGCCGGGATGCCTTTGCGCGTAAGCCAAACCGAGCGTCGCGCCCCACGATGCCCCGAGCACGAGCCACCGCTCGATGCTCAGATGCCGCCGCAGCGCCTCGATGTCGCGCAGCAGGTGCTCGGTGGTGTTGGCGGACAGGTCGACCTCCGGCAGCGCCGCCGAGGGAGTGCTGCGCCCGCTGCCCCGCTGATCGAACAGGACGATCCGATAGCGCTCGGGATCGAAATACCGGCGCCACGCCGGGGCGCAGCCCGAGCCCGGCCCGCCGTGCAGCACCACGGCGGGCTTGCCGCGAGGGTTACCGCACACCTCCCAGTGGACGCGGTGACCGTCGCCCACGTCCAACATTCCCTGCTCGTGCGGCTCGATCGGCGGATAGCGACGTGTCATGAGCCAAACTCTAACAGCACTGTTATATTTGTGGGATGCGAGACGCACCCGAGGCCGCCGCGCTCGGCACCCTGCTGCGCCACGTCCTCGACGCCCTGGACGGCGACGTCGCCGCGGTGTATGCCGAGCGCGGCGTGCCCGACTACCGCCCCCGGTTCTCCCCGTACCTCCGGGCCCTGGTCGACAATGGTCCACTGTCGATTCGCGATCTCGGCGGCCAGGTCGGCGTCACCCACTCCGCCGCCAGCCAGACCGTGGCGCGGATGCGCCGCGCCGACCTCCTCGATCTTCGCCAGGGAACCGATGGGCGCCAACGCATCGCGCACCTCACCCCGCGAGCACACGCGCTGCTGCCGCTGGTCGAGGCCGAGTGGAACGCCACCACCGCGGCCATGCGCGACCTCGACGCCGAGCTGCCCATGCCGCTGTCGGAGCTTCTCACCCGGGCCGCCCGGGCCCTGAACCGCCGCCCCATGCGGCAACGCATCGCCGAGTCGGGCACGGCCCTGCCGATTCCCCCGATCCCGCCTGTTGATGCGTAATCTCTGGGGCACCCCTTTGAGCGAAAGAGTTCGCATGATCCGGAGTCGACGCACCCTCATGACCCTGGCCGTGGCCCTGGCCGCCTCGGTGGCGGGAGTCGGATTCGTCGCGGCCCAAGCCGACCCGGCCCACGGCGGGGCACCGGCCTCCGTGAAGGTCATGGAGTGGAACGCCTGCGGCAACAACTCGGCGTGCAAGTACTACGAGGACCCCGACGGCCTGGTGGCCACCATGCGCTGGCACATGCTCAACCACGGCCGCGCCGCCGACGCCGCCATCTTCGAGGAGACCTGCGGCTCCTTCGCCAAGAAGCTGGAGCACGACCTGGAATCCCACACCGGCAAGGGATGGGACGTGCGGTTCGCGCCGATCAAGCTGAAGCGGACCAGCGACCCGTCGACGTCGCCCGCCAAGAAGTGCGTCCGCGACCGGGGCCAGTACGGCACCATGATCGCGCTTCCCGACGAGAACACCTGGTGGGACACGAAGTACCTGCCGTCGCCCGACGGCAAGGAGTGGCGGGTTGCCATGTGCGCCACGGTTCCGTCGTGGAACGTCAAGCTGTGCAACGCGCACTTCACCTCGCCGGGGGAGGACCCCGACGGGAAGTTCCGCCCCCAACAGGTCAAGGCCTATCAGGACTTCGTGGCGCCCTCGCGTTTCCAGGTCCTCTTCGGCGGCGACCTCAACCTGGCCTCCCCGGTGGAAAGCGGCAACGCCTCCGGCGGCGTCAACCCCCTGTACGATTCCTTTGTGGAATGCGCTCAGAAGGACGCCTCGGCGCCGCGTTCGGGGCCCGGCACCTATTACCAGACCAACCCGCACGACAACGCGCACACCAGCAAGATCGACTACCTGTTCACCGATCGCGGCGTGACGCACGGCTGCGGAACCCCCGGCGGAACGGTGGAATCCTCCGACCACCGTCCGATCTGGATGACGGCGGACCTGAAGGGCTGAACGCGAAACGGGCCGACCCCCTGCGGAGTCGGCCCGTCGTTCGGCACATCAGGACAGATCGAAACGGTCCAGTTCGGTCACCTTGGCCCACGCCGCCACGAAGTCGTTGACGAACTTCTCGCGCGCGTCATCACTGGCATACACCTCGGCCACCGCCCGCAGCTCGGAGTTCGATCCGAACACCAGGTCGGCACGCGAGCCGGTCCACTTGACCTCGTCGCCGCCGTCCACCCGCGCCTCGAAGGTGTCGGCGTCGGCGGCGGTCGGCTTCCACGTCGTGCCCAGGTCGAGCAGATTGACGAAGAAGTCGTTGGTCAGCGAGCCCGGGTTGTCGGTGAGGACGCCCAGCGGCGACTGCTGGTAGTTGGCGCCCAGCACCCGCAGGCCGCCCACCAGCACCGTCAGCTCCGGCGCGCTCAGGTTCAACAGGTTCGCCCGGTCCACCAGCATGAACTCGGCCGGGAGCCGGTTGGACTTGCCCTGGTAGTTGCGGAACCCGTCGGCCGACGGCTCCAGGTAGGAGAACGACTCGACGTCGGTCTGGTCCTGGGTGGCGTCGGTGCGTCCCGGGTGGAACGGCACCTCGACGTCGAAGCCCGCGTTCCTGGCGGCCTGCTCGACGCCCGCGTTACCGGCCAGCACGACCAGGTCGGCGAAGGAGACCCTCTTGCCGCCGGTCTGCGCGGCGTTGAACGACCCCTGGATACCCTCCACAGTGCTCACCACGGCCGCCAGCTTGTCGGGCTCGTTGACCTCCCAGCCGGCCTGCGGCTGCAGGCGGATGCGGCCGCCGTTGGCGCCGCCGCGCTTGTCGCTGGAGCGGAACGACGCGGCCGCCGCCCACGCGAGCGACACCAGCTGCGACACCGACAGACCCGAATCCAGCAGCCTGGCCTTCAGGGCCTTGGCGTCGGCGGCGTCGATCAGCTCGTGGTCGACGTCCGGGACCGGGTCCTGCCACAGCTGGGCCTCGGAGGGGACCTCCGGGCCCAGGTAGCGAGACACCGGGCCCATGTCGCGGTGGGTCAGCTTGAACCACGCGCGGGCGAAGGCGTCGGCGAGCTCGTCCGGGTGCTCCAGGAAGCGACGCGAGATCGGCTCGTACACCGGGTCGAAGCGCAGCGCGAGGTCGGTGGTGAGCATGGACGGCGCGATCCGCTTCTCCGGGTCGTGCGCGTGCGGCACCGTGCCCTGGCCCGCCTCGCCCTTCGGCTTCCACTGCTTGGCCCCGGCCGGGCTCTCGGTGAGCTCCCATTCGTAGCCGAACAGGTTCGAGAAGAAGTCGTTCGACCACTGGGTGGGTGTGGTGGTCCAGGTGACCTCCAGCCCGCTGGTGATGGCGTCGGCGCCGGTGCCGGTGCCGAACGCGTTCTTCCAGCCCAGGCCCTGGCTCTCCAGGGGAGCGTCCTCGGGGGACGGACCGACGTTGCTGTCGGGGGCCGCGCCGTGGGTCTTGCCGAAGGAGTGACCCCCGGCGATCAGCGCCACGGTCTCCTCGTCGTTCATCGCCATGCGGCCGAAGGTCTCGCGGATGTCGCGGGCCGCGGCCAGCGGGTCCGGGTTTCCGTTGGGGCCCTCCGGGTTGACGTAGATGAGTCCCATCTGGACGGCCGCCAGCGGCGTCTCCAGGTCGCGGTCGCCGGTGTAGCGCTCGTCGTCCAGCCAGGTGGTCTCCGGTCCCCAGTAGACATCCTCGTCGGGTTCCCAGGCGTCCACGCGGCCCCCGGCGAAGCCGAAGGTCTCGAAGCCCATGATCTCCAGGGCCACGTTGCCGGTGAGCACCATCAGGTCGGCCCACGAGATGTTCCTGCCGTACTTCTTCTTGACCGGCCACAGCAGACGGCGGGCCTTGTCGAGGCTGACGTTGTCCGGCCAGCTGTTGAGCGGCGCGAAGCGCTGCTGGCCGGTGCCGGCTCCACCGCGGCCGTCGTTGACCCGGTAGGTTCCGGCGCTGTGCCACGCCATGCGGATCATCAACGGGCCGTAGTTTCCGAAGTCGGCGGGCCACCAGTCCTTTGACTCGGTGAGCACCGCGGCGATGTCCCGCTTCACCTCGGGGAGGTCCAGCGTCTTGAATGCCGCCGCGTAGTCGAACTCCTCGCCCAGCGGGTTG
The DNA here is from genome assembly GCF_035643755.1 of Stackebrandtia sp. Lineage (NCBI taxonomy): Bacteria > Bacillati > Actinomycetota > Actinomycetes > Glycomycetales > Glycomycetaceae > Stackebrandtia > Stackebrandtia sp. The sequence continues at coordinate 16,626 of NZ_DASQPW010000254.1, forward strand.
GCCACCGCCGGGTTCTTGGCCAGGATCTTCAGGTTGAGCCGGTTGGGCCACCATCCACGGTTGCCCCCGCCCTGTGTCGGGTGCGGTGCGCGCCCGTGTGCGACCGGGCAGCCGCCGCCCTCGGCGTGCGTGTCTCCGGTTGCTGCGTTGTCAGACATGTGAACCTTCTACTTATCGGTTGGGTTTGGTGGTGATCAGGACCCTGTCGCCCCGGAACAGTCGGGGCACCGGCCCCAGTAAATGACCTCGGCCTCGTCGATCGCGTAACCGTGATCCTGCGCCGCGGTCAGGCAGGGAGTCGTGCCGATGGCGCAGTCCACGTCGGCGATGGCGCCGCACGATCGGCAGACCGCGTGGTGATGGTTGTCACCGACCCGTGACTCATAGCGCGCCACGGAACCGGACGGCTGGATGCACCTCACCAGGCCTGCCGCCGTCAGGGCGTGCAGCGTGTCGTACACCGCCTGATGTGACACTTTGGACAGTTGGCCCCGCACGGCCCCGATGATCGAGTCCGTGTCGGCGTGTGGATGTGCGTGCACCGCCTTGAGCACCGCGATGCGCGGTCGCGTCACCCGCAACGCGGCATCGCGGAGCAGCCGCTCGTAGCCCAAGCTCGTGCCCACGCGAGACAGTCTGGATGCTTTTCTGGAATGAGTCAAGACTATGCGGAGGATGTCACAGAATATTAATATTTGGCGGCGCGGCGCTGACCTGGCGATTCTCGCGGCATCCTCGGCGGCGCTGTGACCCGGGCCATGTCGAGTTGACGGAGTGAGCACTCACTCCGTAATATTCGGGCATGACCGAGAACCCACGCACACCGGCCCGCCGCCGCGCGCCCGCCATGGACCCCGAACAACGCCGCGCCATGATCGTCGCCGCGGCCCTGCCGCTCGTCGTCGAGTACGGCGCCTCCGTCACCACCGCGAAGATCGCCCGCGCCGCGGGCATCGGCGAGGGCACCATCTTTCGGGTCTTCCCCGACAAGGACGCCGTGCTGGCCGCCTGCATGGCCGCCGCGCTGCGCCCCGACGAGGCCGTCGCGCACCTGGGGGCGATCTCGCTGGACCAGCCCCTGCCCGACCGGCTCGCCGAGGCCGTCGAGGTGATGCGCGGCTACCTGACCCGCATGGGCGCCGTCGCCGGCGCCATGGTCGCGGCGGGCAGGCCCGAACGCCGCCCATCATCCACAAGCGATGGACCGCTGCCCGACCGCGAGGCGGGCCTTGCCGCGCCACGCGCCGCCCTGGCCGCGCTGTTCGAGCCCGAACGCGACCGCCTGCGCCTGGCGCCCGAGCGCGTCGCCGACGCCTTCCAGATGCTGGTCATGACCTCGGGGCGTCCGGGCATGGCCGAGCCACTGTCCACAGAGGATATGATCGACCTGTTCCTCAACGGCGCCTTCGACACCGGCAAGGAGAAGAAATGACCCAGCCCGATCCGTACGGGGACCTGGCGCCGCGACGCCGCCTCGTCGTCACCCTCGCCCTGTTGGGCTGCGCCTTCGTGGCGATGCTGGACGGCACCGTGATCGGCACCGCCCTGCCCCGCATCGTCGCCCAGATCGGCGGGGGAGGCACCTGGTACGTCTGGCTCGTCACCGCCTACCTGCTCACCTCCTCGGTGAGCGTGCCGATCTACGGCCGCTTCTCCGACCTGTATGGACGGAGACACCTGCTACTGGGCGGGCTCGCGATCTTCCTGGCCGGGTCGCTGGCGTGCGGGATGGCCGGCTCGATGCTCGCGCTGATCGTCTGCCGCGCCGTCCAGGGCCTGGGGGCGGGAGCGCTCCTCACGCTGGGGATGTCCCTGATCCGCGACCTCTACCCGCCGTCGCGCGCCCAGGGCCTGATCCGGATGCAGACCCTGCTGGCGGGCATGATGGTCCTCGGCATGGTCGGCGGCCCCGTCATCGGCGGCCTGCTGGCCGACAACGCGGGCTGGCGCTGGGCGTTTTGGATCAACCTGCCGATCGGGATCGCCGCGGGGCTCACCATCGCCCTGGCCCTGCCGCAGCGCCGACCCGCCAACGCGCCCAACGGAAAGCTCGACACCGGCGGGATCGTGCTGCTCGTGGCGGGACTGTCCCTGCTGCTGACGGGGTTCAGCCTGCGCGGCAACGCGATCGACGGCGCGACTCCATCCTGGACCGACCCGTCGGTGGCGGGCTGTCTGCTCGGCGGGCTCGCCGTGCTGGGGCTGCTGGTGGTGGTCGAGCGCCGCGCCGCCGTCCCCGTGGTGCCGCTGCGGCTCTTTCGGCACCGCTCCTACTCCGCGCTGCTGGCCGCGGGCTTCTTCTTCCAGGTGGCGGCGCTGCCCGTCGGGGTGTTCCTGCCCTTGTACTTCCAACACGACCGCAGCCACACCGCGACCGTCTCGGGTCTGCTGCTCCTACCGCTGCTGATCGGGATGACGCTGGGCAACCGCCTCACCGCCGCGGCGATCATCCGCGGCGGCCGCGCCAAACCCGCGCTGCTGGCCGGCGCCGCCCTGCTCGCCGCGGGCACCGCGGCCTTCTTCGCCCTCGGCGCCTCGACACCGCTGCCGCTGACCTGCCTGTGGCTGCTGCTGATCGGGCTGGGCACCGGCCCCGCCATGGGCGGCATCACCATCGCCACCCAGTACTGCGTACCCCACGCCGACATGGGAACCGCCACCAGCGGGTCCACACTCACCAAACAGATCGGCGGCGCCTTCGGCCTGGCCTGCGCCCAATCCCTGATGACCCGGCCCGACGCGACGATCGGCACCACGATCGCCATCGGCGGCACCATCGCGGGCCTGTCGGCCCTGGTCTGCCTCCTGTTCATGCGAAACGTCGCGATCACGGGACCGGCGAAACCCGCGACCGCGCCGAAACCCTCCGCGGCCACCGCATAGCGACCTGGCGTCGGCCCCGCGTCCACCGTGGACCCGACGCCAGGCAGCGCCGCACCCCGCTCATCCGATACTCGATGTGCCCGGCCGTGTCGACCTCCCCACCCGAACGGGTTCGCGAAGCCCGTAGGCGGCGAGCGCGTCGACCGCGGCACGCCGGGATCGTTCCGCGTGGTCGAAATCCTCGGGCGGCATGGATTGCCTCGTCGGCCGTCGGGGGCCTCCATCTCACCGCCGCGAGGGACTAGGCGGCTTCGGTCGTGGCGAGCGGTATCTCGGGGTATTCATGACGGACCGCCGACCGTCCGGCCTGGATGATCCACGCCTGCCCGGTGCGATCGTCGCGGAGGACGGCGTCGATCACGGTGGCGACTTCCTCGGCGCGGGCGAGGCGGAGCCCGTGGGAGACCAGCGTCGTTCGAAAGGCGGCCAGGGCTCGCGTGTCGACCAGCCCGGGACAGACGGCGTTGACGCGGATGCCGTCGTCGCGCAGCAGCGGGGCCACCGATCGGACCAGTCCTATGAGGGCATGCTTGCTGGCGGCGTAGTAGACGTCGGCGGACGTGGTGAGACCGGCGATGCTGGCGGTGATGACAATGGACCCCGAGCGTCGCCGCCGTAGATGCGGCAGGCACGCCTGCATGCCGAAGACGGCACTGTCCAGATTGGTGCGCAGGGTGTCCCGGTAGCGTCGCGGGGTGAAGTCGCGCGGTCCGCAGCGGCCGGGAGCGCCGACATTGAGAACGACGGCATCCAAACGCCCATATGTGTTGACGGCTTTCGCGACGACACGTTCGTTGTCGCGCATGCTCGTCGCGTCGGCCCGGATGAACAACCCCCCGCATTCCCGGGCGAGGGCCGTGCCGCGGTCGGTGTCGACGTCGGCGATGACGACACGGTCGCCCCGGGCGGCCATGAGCCTGGCGGTGGCGCCGCCGATGCCGTTGGCGCCGCCGGTTATCAGCGAGACCCGGGCGGACATCAGGGGCGATCCCAGGCGTCGACCGGGGTGATGTGGACGCCTCGCATGCGCAGGCCGTGACGCTTCATATATGACCGTCCGTAGACGCGTTGCAGGACAAGAATCACCGCGATGGTGACGACGAGCAGGACGTCGTCGAGGGCCGGCACCGCGTCGACGGGCAGGCTGAACGCCAGGATCACGCGGACGGCGGCATCGGCGAGAAACGCGACGCCCCACAATGCCGTGCAGATTCGCAGCAGGCGCCGAAACGGCGGGTATTGCTCCCAGTCGCGTTCCCAGATCTGTCGTTTGTCCTCGTCGAAGACGACCCGCGCGGCCTCGTAGAGGAACGGGCGCCGCGCCAACAGGGTCACCAGCATCCATCCACCGAGGGCGGCGGTGCCCCAACCGTTGCGGATCAACAACACCCGTGGGTTGCCGGAGACGAACGACATTGCCACGGTGAGTGCCATGGTGCCGAGCACGAAGATCCGCACGCCGCCGACGCGTCGCTCGGCGACGAAGTCGCGGACCGCCCCGGCCGCGGGGATGATCGCACCGGCCAGCAAAGCCGGGAACTGGCCGACCCCCAGCCAACGCAGGCCGTAGAACAGCACCAGCGGGGCGATGATCTCCACGGCGAGGACGCGACTGAGACCCCCGGCCTTCGCCGCGAACTGCTGGGCATGACCGTTTGTCATGTCGCCGGACTCCTTCGGGATCGGGTGGATGAGGCGGTGGCGAGTGTGAAGGTGGCGACGACCTCGCGGGTGTAGGCGTCGAAGTCCAGTCCGGGTTCGCCGCGCAGGCGCTGGCCCGCGGCTTCGATGGCGCCACGGATGATGACCGCCATCGACCGGGGATCGAAGTCGCGGAACTCTCCCGTGCGTTGCCCCTCGGCCAGCAGGGCCTCCAGCCCCTGCACGCTGGGTTCCTGTGCGGTCTGGGAGGTGTACGGCTTGCCGCCCTCGTCGCGCAGGTGCGGGCCGATCGCGGTGAGCGCCGCGAACTCCCGCGGATGCTCGCGCAGGTACTCCAGATTGGACTCCAGATAGGCGCGCAGTTTGCCGCCGGTGGTGTGTTCGCCGCGGACACGGGCGACGATGAAGTCCATGGCCTCGGTGAGCACCTCGGTGGCGATCTGGCGGATCAGATCGTCCTTGTCGGAGAAGTGATACGAGATCATCCGGGGGCTTCGCAGCCCGGCGCGTTCGGTGATGCGGGTGAAGGACGCCTTGGCGTAGCCCAGCTCCGCGAGGGTGTCTATCGCGGCGCGCACGATCTGTTCCCGCCGCGCCGTATTGGTGAATGTCCGTTCCATGGCCGCCCGCGCTCGAAATTGATCTGGTCAAATCAAAAATACCACAACCAAATAAACTCGAGAATCCTCGCCGAACGACGGCTCCTCGGGCGCGGCACGGCTCCCATTCGTCGCCACACCAAGCACCGGGCGACCATGTGCCGCGGCCACATGGTGCGGCGCCAACGGCGCGGATAGATTGCGGCCATGAGCAACGAGGAGCTGGCGGGCCGCAGGGCCGTCGTCACCGGTGGCGCCAGCGGGATCGGCCTGGCCTGCGTGCGGCGGCTGGCGGCGGAGGGGGCGCGGGTCGTGGTCGTCGACATCAGCGACGCCACCGCCGACGTGGCCGCCGAGGCCGGCGGCGAGGCCTGGGTGGCCGACCTGTCGGCGCCCGAATCCCTGGGCGACCACCCCGCGCTGCGCGACGCGGACATCCTGGTCAACAACGCCGGCGCCCAACACGTGGCGGCGGCCCACGAGTTTCCGCCCGAGGAGTTCGCGCGGTTGCAGCGGCTGATGGTCGAGGCTCCGTTTCGGATGATTCGCGCGGCGCTTCCCGGGATGTACCAACGGGGTTGGGGCCGCATCGTCAACCTGTCGTCGGTGCACGGGGTGCGGGCGTCACAGTTCAAGGCCGCGTACGTGACCGCGAAACACGCCCTCGAGGGACTGTCCAAAGTGATCGCCTTGGAGGGCGCGCCGCGCGGCGTCACCTCCAATTGCGTGCGCCCCGCCTACGTCCGCACGCCGCTGGTGGAGCGGCAGATCGCGCAGCAGGCGAAGGCCCACGGCATGCCCGCCGACGAGGTGGTGGAGCG
>NZ_DASQPW010000255.1:0-4546 GCF_035643755.1 Stackebrandtia sp.
CCTGCCAACACCGAACCCGAAAACGGGGCGGCAGACGGCGACCCCGACGGGGCGGCAGACAACACCCCCACCACATCGGCTGTGGCCGAGGAACCAAGCACCAACCAGAACCCGAGTAAGGACAACGACGGCGACCAAACCCAGGACGTGGGTGGCAGTGATGAGTGATTCCCCTGTGGTGATCATGCTCGGCCTGTTCCACGCGTCGATGCGTCAGGTCTCGCCATCACCGTTGAAGGTTCGTTCACGGTGCATCTCGACGTGATCGGACACCGAGGCATCGCTTCGCATCTCGGGTCGATCAAGGACATTGACAGCTCCCGCCCCGTCCTCAAGGTCTCCCTGCCGCACGGCATCTGGGCGTCCGAGCCCGCCGTCAGATGGCATTTGATTCGCCAGGCACAGAACCTGTGGCGCACCCACCGACAGCTTTCGAGGGCGCTGCCTCATGTCTGAACTCGACGAACTCGCCGAAGCAGTAGGTAATGCCGTCGCCATGGCAGGTGAGGCGCACATGCACACGGGTAACGCCGAAGAACTGGCCAACCGTATCGCCCAGTTGGGGCACGGTATCGGTTTCGGTAACGACCCGATGCTGATCATCGCCGCTAGCGAGCACATTACGAATGCTCTGGGAGTGCTGTTTTCGGCAGCCACCGACCTGGAACAGGCGCAGGCGTTCATTACCCAAGCCTGAGAACAACAATAAGAAGAGGGGAAGCAGTCGTGTCTGTCCATAGTTACACCGAACACGGACCCACGGGACCCGTGCACGTTCGGGTGTTCGACCCCGAAAGCGCGCCCACGCTTCGCTTCGGGCTGATGTACCCACATGGCCCGTTGGCTGACAGGGCACGCGAAGTCGGCAAGCAATTCGACATCCCGAAACGACACCTACCGAAACGGCGCCTGCGCGCCGTCATCGCCCTCGGCTTGTTCCCAATCCTGTGGGTCCTACCGAAGTGCGGGGAGTGCGGCCAGCCCTGGCCATGCACACCCCTGACCGACCACTTCCGACACACCATCGGATGGACAGGAGACCTCAGCGCGAAGTATCGCGCCATGTCGACCAAACGACGACGAGCCAAGGCAGCGAAGAGAAACCCAACAGCCACCTCACGTCGCGCCAAGCCACGACGCCGCTGGAGGAGATTACGGGGCGGCAGGTGCAACTCCCCCTGCCACGGCCAATGAGAGAGCGACAGGTTCACGGGATTCGCGACACAGCAAGGGAGTCGGCGACAGCGCGACGGGAACCAACTCCACCTCGCGCGACCAACCAAGCAGCGGCGAGTAAACGAACGTCTGCCGCCCCGACGGGGCCAGCCTCCGACGGGACGGCAGATGCGGCTCCCTCTCGCACGGGCAACCAAGAAGCGACACGTTCACGAACGTCTGCCGTCCCGACGTATTGGCTGCGTCCGAGGGGGCCGCGCCCGCTCGGTCTTAGGCGCCAGGGTGCTTGGGGGACAGGAAGATCACGACCTCGTTGCGGATGCCGGGCAGCGGCGGGACCTCGTGCCAGCCGATGTGGCGGTAGAAGGCGACGGCGTCGGGCGCCTGGTCCCAGGTGAGCAGCCAGGCGCGGCCGTCGGGGGCGGCGTCGGTGATGGCGGCCAGGAGCCCGCGTCCCAGTCCCTTGCCGTGTGCGGCGTGCCGCACCGCCATCTCGTCGACCTCGAAGGCGCCGATCAGCAGGTTGTCGACGCGGTCAGGGCCGAGCTTGTCGGCGACCCTGGGGTAGGAACGGCTGGTCGGGAACGGGGCCTGGGTGATCCAGCCCGTGGAGAAGCCGAGGATGTTGCCGTCCGATATGGACACGGTGGCGCGGAAGCCGGGCCGCTCGACGTCGTTTTCGAGGCGCTGGTGGAAGCTGTGGTAGGCGATGGTGGGGTCGCGGCTCCACGGCGGGGGCGCGAAGACCTCGGCGTAGGCGTGGCACAGGGCGTCGGCGTGGGCCAGGGTTTCGGTGCGGCCCCACACCTCGGGTATCACGGTCACGCGTTCAGTTTCCCAGGAAGGCCGTGACGGTGCGAGCGACGCGGCGCCACTGGCCGCGTTGGGCGGTGAGCTCGCGCTTGCCCGCGCCCGTCAGCGCGTAGGTGCGCCGTTCGCGTCCGCCCACATTGCTCCAGTCGCTGCGCAGGAAACCCGCGCGCTCCAGGCGGCGCAGCGCCGGGTAGACGGTGCCGGTGGGGACGTCGAGTTCGCCGTCGCTGCGTTGTTTGAGCGCCTCGATGATCGCGTAGCCGTGCAGGGGCTCCGACTCGAGCACCGACAGCAGCATCGCGTCGAGGTGCCCACGCAAGGTCTCGGCTCTCATACGTAGGAAATCTACCTGTTGGCCGCCGAAAACGCCAGCCATGCGGGACGTTTGCATACTGTGCTTACCTACATGTAGTCTGCCAATATGTTTGCACGCTACATATCGTCGGACGCGCGATGAGCGCCCTCGACCTCGCGCGGCTCCAGTTCGCCGTCACCGCGGGAATCCACTGGACGTTCGTCCTGGTCACGCTCGGCATGGTCGTGTGGCTGGTCACCTTGGAGACCCGCGCGGCGTTGGCCCGCAACCCCGTCAAGCGCGAGCTGCTGTACCGCATGACGCGGTTTTGGGGCCTGCTGTACGTCATCAACTACGCCATCGGGATCGCCTCGGGCATCGTGATGGAGTTCCAGTTCGGCACCAACTGGAGCGGGCTGTCGCATGTGGCCGGCAGCGTGTTCGGCGCGCCGATCGCCGTGGAAACCATGGTGGCCTTCGCCTTCGAATCGACGTTCCTGGCGCTGTGGATCTTCGGCTGGCAGAAGCTGCCGAGGTGGGTGCACCTGGGCCTGCTGTGGGCGATCGGGGCCAGCGCCTTCGCCTCGGCGTTCCTCGTGTTGGTGGCCAACGGTTTCATGCACTTTCCGCGCGGCTACCACATGACGGCCCACGGGCAGGCCGATCTGGACAGCGTCTCGCAGCTGCTGTCCAACCCCAGCACCATCATCGCGTTCATCCACATCTGCGGGGCCGCGCTGGCGGCGGGCGGCGTCGTGATCACGGTGGTCAGCTCGTTCCACCTGTTCCGCCGCACCAGGGACGAAGACTTCTTCGTCAGGTCGTTCCGATCGGGATTCATCATGGGATTCCTCGGGCTGTCCACCGCCGTGGGCAGCGGGTTCCCGCAGCTCGACTTCGTCAAGGAGATCCAGCCGGGCAAGTTCGACCACCCCGGCATGGGCGCGTTCCTGGGCAACATGATCGTGATCGGGTTCTTCGGGCTGGTCATCATGTTCTTCCTGTCGCCCGTCATCATCGGGAAGCTCCCCGCCAAGCTGTGGTGGTCGATGCCGCTGTTCTGGCTGGCGCTTCCGCTGCCGTTCATCGCCGCCGTTTTGGGCTGGCTCGCCCGCGAGATCGGCAGGCAGCCGTGGGCGATCTACGGGGTGCAACGCACCTCCGACGCGGTCAGCCACGTCGGCGTCGGCACCATGTGGGCGTCGTTCGCCGTGTTCACCACCATGCTCGTGGCACTGCTGCTGACCAACTGGTGGCTGATCGGGCGCCACGCCACGCGCGGCCCGAATCGCGAGATCTTCGGCATCACACCAATCCCCGCACAGCGCCCGCGGGTCCACATCGGAGGCAGCAATGGCTGAACTGTTCCTGTGCGTGCTCGCGGCGATCTTCGCCGGATACTTCGCGCTGGCCGGCTACGACTACGGCGTCGGGATCCTGCTGCGCCGCACCGCCCGCGACGACACCGAGCGCCGCATGGTGCTCGGCGCGCTCGGGCCGTTCTTCCTCGGCAACGAGGTGTGGCTGGTGACGGGCCTGGGCCTGTTCCTGGCGGCGTTCCCGATGACCGAGGGCTCGATGCTGTCGGCCCTGTATCCCATGGCATTCCCGCTCATCGCGTCCATCGTGGTGTTCACGGCGGCCGTGCAGGTGCGCAGCCGCACCTCCGCGGCGCGCGGGCTGTGGGACACCCTGATCGTGGCGACGGGCTTCATCAACTCCTTCGGCTGGGGAGCGGTGTTCGGCGCCGCCCTGCAAGGGTTCCCGGTGCACTTCGGACCGCTGCCGATCCTGACCGGCGCGGCGACCACAGCGCTGTTCGTCCTGCACGGGTCGGTGCTGCTGAGCCTGCGCACCCCCATCGAGGTGCAGGAGCGCGCGCTGCGGATCGCCTGGCGGATGGGCTATGCCGCGGTGGTGCTGGCGGCGGTGGCCGCCGCGGCGGCGGCGGTGCTGTCGCCCGTCATCGCGCAGCCGCTGGCCGCGGCGGGCGGGACGATCGTCCTGGTGGCGGTGCTGGCCGCCGCGATTCGCTTGCTGCGCACGGGAAGGCTCGGCTGGGCCCTGGTCTGCACGGGCGCGGCGGCGGCACTGCCCGTCGTGATCACCGGCGTGGCGCTGCTGCCCGGCCCGTACGTACACGCCGACAATGCGGGGATGAGAAGCATGGTCGAGGCCGCGGCGGGCCCGGCGACCCTGGACTTCCTGGCCGTCGCGGCGCTGCCGACTCTGCCGCTGCTGCTGGGGGTGCAAGCCGCGACC
>NZ_DASQPW010000256.1:0-6056 GCF_035643755.1 Stackebrandtia sp.
CCGCCGCCGCGTTCGGCGCGCACGGCGCCGTGGTGCCGCAGCGCCGCGCCGCCGGGATGACCGCGACGGCCTGGCGCTCCAGCGCGGGCGCCGCCGCGAGGCTCCCGATCGCCAAGGTCACCAACCTGACCCGCGCCATCCAGGAGGCGCAGCGCGCTGGCCTGCTGGTGGCGGGCCTGGACGCCGACGGCGAGGTGGACCTGTTCGACCTGCCCGCCGCCGTCGATCCGCTGATGATCGTGGTGGGTTCGGAGGGCCGCGGCCTGTCCCGCCTCGTCGGCGAGACCTGTGACCTGCGGGTGCGCATCCCGATTAGCTCCGATGTGGACTCGCTGAATGCCTCGGTCGCCGCTTCCATCACCCTGGCCGAGGTCGCCCGCCGCCGCGGGGGCCTTTAGGGCCTGTCGGGGGAACCCCGTTTCCCGCTGCGCGCCGCCCAGACGGCGCCCGGCCGCCTTGCCACGCACTCGACCGGACGCCGCTCGCGACGCGAGTGAGTTGCCCAACGGTCCCTAAGCGGCGATGTCGCCCAGCACGAAGCTGGCGGCGTTGCCGATCGTGGACACCAGGTGGATCTCGTTGTTGTCGGTGTCCCACGCCAACAGCAGCCGGGCGGCGTTGTCGTCCGCGCCCGCCAACAGGTAGACCTGCCCGTCCTCGGCGCCCAGCACGGTCGCCGAGTCGCGGGCGCCGTAGTCGGAGGTGAGCGCGAGGATCGCCGACACCGCGCCGCTGGGCTTCACCACCGCGACGCAGGACCGCGGCTTGGCGTACCCCTCGGGCAGCTTCATTCGCTTGCCGGGCACGCACTTTCGCGCCAGCAGGTTCTGTGAGGGCTCGAGGTAGGGCGCGCCGTCCCACTCGCTGATCGGCAGCTCGTCCACCCCGAACGAGCGGGGCTTGCCGTGGGGCTGTCCGTTCCACCAGGTCTGGATGCCGGCCCGGCCGCCCATGTCGACGTATTCGCGGGCGCCCTGCGAATCCGCGTCGAACACCGTGGACGCCCCGTACCAGCCCACCGACGTCCGCTTCCCCGTGGCCGCGTCGACGCGGAAGGTGCCGTTGGCGGCGGTGAGCATCAGGTACTTGCCGTTGGGGTACCAGGCCAGGTCGGTGGGGCGGGAATCGTTGTGGCGCACCGTGGTCAGCTTCCCGCGGGTGTCGACCGTGACGATGGTGGTGTCGATCGCCAGGGCCAGCAGCTTGCCTCCCGGGGACACGGCGCGGGGGAACAGGGCCGCGGCGTTGCCCACCGTGGCGTCGGTGATCATGCGGGCGCGGCCGTCGCCGCCCACCACGCCGGTGTTCCCGTCGTGGATCTGGAACGCCGCGGCGAAGACGTCGGTCGGGTGCTTCGACAGCGACGGGGCGGCGACGTTCACGTCCGAATCGTCGGCGCCCAGCTGGGTGTCGAGACCGGGCGCGTTGGCCGCCGTGTCGGGGGGCGGCAGCACCGCCAGCGTCGCCGTGACCGCCGCGGCGTGCGCGGGGTCGGGCTCCTTGGGCGGCGTCGAGGAGGACGCCGTGGTCACCAGCGCGTAGCCGACGGCGATCACGGCGACCAACAGCAGCACCACGACCACGCCGTTGCGGCGGCGCCGCCGCAGCCGCTGCCCGGCCCGCCAGGCCTCGGCGGCCAGGCTGGAGGCGGTGTCGATCCCCGTGGGATCGGGCTCGGCGTCGCCGGTGTCCTTCTCGTCGCGCCACAGGCGGTTGGCCTCGTCGGCGACCAGGTCGAGCAGCGTCGCCTGCGGGTCGTCGTCCTTCACCCAGCGCCAACGCTGCGCCAGGCGCGCCAGGGCGCGGCGCGTCAGCCGCCCGGCGGTCGCCTCGTCGCCGGCGGCCAGCCGCGCGGAGAACCGCAGGTCGGATTCGACCGACGCCACAAAGGACACAAAGTCGTCATACTCCGACTCCGCTCGAGACGACATCGCCGACCTCCGCTGAGAACACCACATCCACCGATTTCGATCTTCGCGCGGCGGCGTCACGAACGGATAACGAGGCGCACACGGTCTTAGAGCTTCTTTTGGTAATTGATGTCGGTGGTCCAGCGGTGGAAACCCGCGCGCTGGTACAGCCGCACGGCGCGGACATTGGATTCGTCCACATACAGCATCACGGTGCCCAGCCCGCGGTCGCGCAGATACTTCAGGCCCGCCACGGTGAGCGCGCCGCCCAGCCGCAGCCCCTGGGCCTCCGGCGCCACGCCCAGGACGTAGATCTCGCCGATCGCGCCGGAACCGTTGCCGTGCACCTTGGTCCAGTGGAAGCCCAGCACGTGGCCGTCCTCCTCGCGCTCGGCCAGCAGCAGCCCGTTCGGGTCGAACCAGGACTCCCGCTCCCGCACCGCCACGTCGCGGGCGGTCCAGCGGCCCTGCTCGGGGTGGTCGGCGAAGGCGGCGTTGTTAACCCGCAGCAGGGCCTGCTCGTCGCGGCCCGGGGCGAAGGGGCGGATGGTGATGCCGTCGCCGGCGGTGGCGATCGGCTCGTCGTCGCGCAGCCGCCGCCGCATCTGCCACAGCACCCGGGCGCGGGCGAAGTCGTGGCGGTCGGCCAGGGCCAGGGCGCTGGGGTGGTCGCCGTGCGCCCACACGTTGACGGTGCCGCGTCCCAGCCGGGCGGCGTGTTCCAGCACCCCGGCCACGAGGCGCTCGCCGTGGCCGCCGTGCCGGTGCATCGGGTGCACCAGCATCTCGACGTTGACGGACTCGGCGTCGGACAGGTCGAGGTTGGCGTAGGCGACCGCCTCGCCGGACTCGTCGCGGATCACCAGGTGGGCGGTGGGGGCGTCGCCGCCGTGACGCAGGTTGAGGATGGGCTGTTCCCCGAGCGCGGACAGACCATCGGCACGGGAACCCAGCTCCACCAGCCTCAGGACCTCCGACACGGTCTCGGTATCGAGGTTGTCGTTGATCTCCACGCACACACCGTACGTCCGCGCCGGGCGCCGCAGACCGGGGTCGCGGGTGTGTTCGGCGCCTGAACGCCCGGGCGTCGCCGCCCCCAACGGCTGAATCTCGAGTATTTCGAGAAGTCGCGTGCAACCGTTTCCCGCGTCGGGACGTGATTACCCGTGTCGCCGCCGCAAGGCGGCGCACCAACGCCGGACCGAGCGCCGTGCCGGGGCGCTCGGTCCGCTGTTGTCTTCGGGAATTGTGTTCTTGATCACTCGGGCCGGGTCGTCCCTCAGGACATCGCGTCGGCCGCCGACGGGTCGCAGTCGCGCAGGAACTGCGCGCAGCGCGCCGCCTCGTCCGCCTCGCCGATCTCGGCCGAGGCCAGACTCAACTGGTGCAGGGCCTTGAGGAAACCCCGGTTCGGCTTGTGGGACCAGGGAACCGGGCCGTGGCCCTTCCAACCGCTGCGCCGCAACTGATCGAGCCCACGGTGGTAGCCGGTGCGGGCGAACGCGTAGGCGGCCAGGTCGTTGCCCTCCTCGCGGGCGGCGGCGGACAGCTTCGCCCACGCGGAGCAGAAGGTGGGGTAGCGCCGGGCGGTCTCGGCGGGCCCGTGCTCGGCGAGCGTCGCGATCTGCTCGGCGTCGTCGGGCAGCAGGGTCGCGGGTGGCTCGGGCATGAGGTCGCGCGTGGGCATGTGAAGCTCCTTTTCGAGAAACCTGCGAATGCGCAGAAGGGACAGCTGTCGCCAATCGGTGCGAGATCATTCTGTCAGGCACGGTCTTCAGCGGATCTTCGACACCTTCTGAACCGGTACAGTCGCACACATACCCAGTGACGTGCTCGGCGGGGAATTTGTTTGACCGCTGCGGGCGTATATCTGCATATTGGAAGAGTTCTCAGCTGGCGAGGTGACCCCCCATGTCTCTTGTACCCGAGCTATCGGACGACGACATCATCGCGGATGCCGTTGTCGCCCTTGAGAACTACGCCCCGGACTCCGAAACCCGCGCGCTGCTTTTGGCCGGGGTTCCCGAGGCCACGCTGGAAAAGAACCTCGATCGGCTCTCCGACGCGTTGTTTCTGGCCGACCCTCCCATGGCCATGCGGATTCTCAATGTTCTTCCCCCGATATTCACCCGACTGCACGCCGAAAGCTATATCTCATATCTCAATCACACCGGAGATCCCGGCTATGCGGCCGGAGTCTTCGTGACGTTCAAGGCCCGCAGTAATCACCGCACCAAACTCACCGAATGGAGCCTGGACAAGGCATTGTGGAAATGGATGCGGCACACCGATAACGCGTCCATTGAGGAGGTCGTGCGGGAACTCGGGCCCGACTGGGGTGGATTGTGGGCCGACCAGGTCGCCGTGGTCTTCGGCGCCGGGCGGCTCAGCCGGCGGTTGCGGAAGATGGCGGAGTCCCTGCGGGCCGCCTAGAAGCCGGCCGGCACAGGGACTCCGCGTCGAGGTCCTACAGCCGCTTCAACGCCGCGGCGAAGGGGTCCAGGCCGAGCGAACCCAGGTTGAGGGCGTCGGTGTGGAACTGCTTGAGGCTGAACTCGGAACCCTTGCGGGCCTTGTATTCCTCGCGGGCCGCCAGCCAGAGCCGCTCGCCGACCTTGTAGGACGGTGCTTGTCCGGGCCAGCCCAGGTAGCGGTACAGCTCGAAGCGCAGCATGTCCTCCTCGATGCGGCAGTGGCCGCGCAGGAACTCCCAGCCCAGGTCGGTGGTCCAGCGCTCGCCCGGGTGGAACCCGAACGGGTTGTCGGCGGGGATCTCCAGCTCCAGGTGCATGCCGATGTCCACGATCACCCGCGCGGCGCGGAACGCCTGACCGTCCAGCATCCCCAGCTTGTTCGCCGGGTCCGACAGGTAACCCAGGTCGTCCATCAGGCGCTCGGAGTACAGGGCCCAGCCCTCGCCGTGGCCCGAGCACCACAGCAGCTGGCGCTGGTAGCGGTTCAGCAGCTCGGAACGGTAGGCCGTCTGTCCCACCTGGAGATGGTGGCCGGGCACGCCCTCGTGGTAGACGGTGGTGACCTCGCGCCACTTGCCGAAGTTGTCCTGGCCGTCGGGCACCGACCACCACATGCGGCCCGGGCGGGAGAAGTCCTCGCTCGGCGGGGTGTAGTAGATGGCCCCGTCCGCGGTGGGCGCGATCATGCACTCGATGCGGCGCACCGGTTCCGGAATGTCGAAGTGCTTGTCGGCCAGGTCGGCGATGGTGGCCTCGGCCAGCTGCTGCATCCAGTCGCGGAACTCGTGCTTGTCGGCGATGTTGCGGGACGGGTCGGCGTCCAGCACCGCCACCGCCTCGTCGACGGACGCGCCCGGCTTGATCTGGTTCGCCACCTCCCGCATCTCGGTCTCGATGCGGTGCAGCTCCTGCCAGCCCCACGCGTAGGTCTCCTCCAGATCCACCGCCGCGCCGAGGAAGTAGCGCGAGCCGCGCGCGTAGCGTTCGCGGCCCACCGCGTCCTTCTCGGGCGCGCGGGGGGCCAGTTCCTGGCGCAGGAAACCGGCGAACTCGTCCACCGCTGACTTCGCGTCGCGCACGCCCGCGGCCAGCTCGTCGGCCAGCGCGCCCTGCGGTGCCTTGCCGTCCACGGTGACCCGGTCGACGAGCCCCTGCCAGAAGTCGTTGCCCTCGGCGCCGTTCCAGGCGTCGCAGTGCTTGGCGACCTGGGCCACCTGCAACTGGGCGGCGATCCGCCCGGACGCGGCCTCGGTGCGCAGCGTCTCGATGTACTGCCGCACCGCCGTGGGCACCGCCGCGAGCCGCTTGGCGACGTTGGAGGCGTTGTCCTCTCCCTCGGTGTTCATCATGTCGAACACCTGACGGACATTGTGGATGCCGCTGGAGATCACGTTCAGATTGAGGAACTCGTCGCCGGCCTCGTGGCGCTCCAGCTCCAGGGCCAACCGCTCGGAGATGCCCTCCTTGGCCACCCGCTCGCGCTCGTCGCTCGGCTCGGTGCCGTCCAGGTCGATGAGGGTGCGGCGCGCCAGCTCGGCCATCCGCTCGATTCCGGCGGGCGAGAGGTCGTCCAGCTCATGGTCGTGTCCGGCCACACCCAGAAAGGTGGCCGTCGTCGGAGAGATAGCGATGCTCTCCTCGACAAATTTGTCGGAGATGTCGTCAATTCGTC
>NZ_DASQPW010000257.1:0-8693 GCF_035643755.1 Stackebrandtia sp.
TAGACAGACGAATGGTGGGGCCGCCGGGTTGGCGGCCCCACCATCGTGCCCTCCAGTAGATGGGGGCTAGCGGTGGTGTGTGGCTTTGGCGGCCTTGCGGATCCTGAAGGCGCTGCCGAAACACCCGGCGGCCCCCAGCAGCAGCGGCAGCGAGATCGCGCGGGTGATGAAGCTGCCGGCCAGGTCGAGCGAGGCGAAGATGACGAATGCCAGGACGAGCCCGGCGACGCAGGCTCCGCCGGCGATGAGCATGGTCCTGAATTGGCGTTGCTGGTCCTCATTCACGTCGAGGACGGTACAGGGCGTTTCGAAACATTCGGATATGTGGCATTGGCGTTTTGTCGCGGGTGGACGGCGCGAAAAGGCGGCCATGACCTGTGGTTTCGACCGATCGGACGGTGCCGAGGGTGCGGCCGGGGCGCCCCCGGCGGTCCAATGTCGTCATTGGGCAATGGCGCAAATGCGCACCGCCGTCCGCCGGGCGACACATTCGCGCCACGACCCATGCGTAATCTGGACGGCATGTCTTTTCAGGCCGAGGCGGTGGTCGACCTGGACACCATCGCCGCCAACGTCGCCGCGCTGGACGCCCACACCAGCGCGCGGGTGATGGCCGTCGTCAAGGCCAACGCCTACGGCCACGGGCTGGTGCCCACCGCCCGCGCCTGCCTCGCCGGAGGCGCCGCCTGGCTGGGCTGCGCCACCCTGGACGAGGCGCTGGCCCTGCGCGCCGCCGGGATCACCGCGCCGGTGCTGGCCTGGCTGCTGGCCCCCGGGCTCGACCTGGCCTCCGGCATCGACGCCGACATCGACCTGGCCGCCACCTCGATCGACGGCCTGCGGGAGATCGCCGAGGCGCCATCGCGGCGCCCCGCGCGGGTGCATCTCAAGGCCGACACGGGAATGGGACGCGGCGGGGTGCCCGCCGCCGACTGGTCCCGCTTCGTCGAGCTGGCCGCCAAGGCCCAGGCCGACGCCCGCATCGAGGTGGTCGGGGCCTGCAGCCACCTGGCCTGCGCCGACGAGCCCGACCACCCCGCCAACGCCGCCCAGCGCGCCGCGTTCGCGGAGTTCCTGGACGCGGCGTCCGACGCCGGTCTGCGGCCGTCCGTACGACACCTGGCGAACTCCGCGGCCACCCTCATCGACCCGGACAGCCACTATGACCTCGTCCGCCCCGGCATCGCCGTCTACGGTTACCCGCCGGTGGACACCCCGGTCACGCTGCGCCCCGCGCTGAGCCTGCGGGCCCGCCTGGTTGCGGTGAAGCGCTTGCCGTCCGGCCACGGAGTCGGCTATGGACACATCTTTGTGACCGATCATGAGACCACGGTTGGCTTGGCCCCCTTGGGATATGCTGACGGGGTACCGCGCGGGGTTTCAGGACGCGGCGCGCGCGTACTAGTGGAAGGGCAGCCGCGTCCCATTCTCGGCCGGGTCTCGATGGACCAGGTAGTGATCGATGTGGACGGTACGGGCGCGCGCGAGGGCGATGTCGTGGAGTTCTACGGCCCCCACCAGATCACCGCCGACGACTGGGCGGCCTGGAACGACACGATCGCGTACGAGCTGCTCACCTCCGTGGGCAACCGGGTGCCGCGTCGGTACGTCGGGGCGGGGTCATGAGCGGTGAAGCCAAACGATCCAAGGCCCGCACGTACGGGATCATCGGGGCCATCGCGGGTACCGCGGCGGCCGGCATCGCGGCGGCCGTGGCGGCGGAGCGCTACGTGATCCGCAAGGCGCGCACCGACCCCAACGACCCATACGGCGACGAACCCTTCGGCGAGCTGCCCGCCGACCGGATCCGCACCGTCCTCACCGAGGAGGGCGTCGACATCCACGTCGAGACCGTCGGCACCCAGGCGATGCCCGGCGAGGCCAAGGGCGAGATCCCCGCCGCCACCGTGATCTTCGTCCACGGCTACTGCCTCGACGAGGGCACCTTCCACTTCCAGCGCCGCGCGCTGGCCGCCTCCGACCTGCCGGTGCGGGCGGTGTACTACGACCAGCCCGGCCACGGGCAGTCCGGCGCGCTGCCGACGCCCGAGTACGACATGGACGACCTGGCCCACACGCTGTACGCGGTGATCGCCCAGGCCGTGCCCTCGGGCCCGCTCGTCCTGGTCGGGCATTCCATGGGCGGCATGACGATCATGGCGTTCGCGCGGCTGTACCCGGAGCTGTTCGCCGAGCGGGTGGCGGGGGTGGCGCTGTTGTCCACATCGGCCGGTGGCCTGGACCAGGTGTCCTTCGGCGCGCCCAGGGCGCTGGCCCGGGCCCGCAAGGTCTTCCTGCCCGCCGTGGGGCGAATCGCCTCGCTGAGCCCGAGCGCCGTGGACCGGTTGCGCAAGATGTCGGCCGACATCGCGTGGCTGTTGACCCGCCGCTACGGCTTCGCCGCCCCGAAGCCCTCGGCCGCGCTGGTCTCCTACGTGGAGAAGATGAACACCGGGACCACGATGCGCACCGTCATCGGGTTCTCCCGGTCCCTTCTCGAACACAACGAGTACGATTCCCTGGCGCCCCTGCGGCGGGTCCCGGTGCTGGTGAGCTGCGGTGAACAGGACCAGTTCACCCCGGCCGAGCATTCGCGGACCCTGGCGGCGGCGCTCGGGGACGCCCGGCTGGCGGTGATCCCCGACGCCGGTCACGTGGCGCTGCTGGAGAAACCGGACGCCGTGACCGCGCCGCTGATGGCGCTGCTGGAGACCGTCGTGGAACGGTTGAAGTCGGCGCCGAGGGCCACCTCACCGGAGCCCAAGCGCCGCAAGCGCTGGCTCCGCAAGAAGAAGGAAGACGGGATCTAAAGCGTCGTGTTGGCAAAGACCGTCGACGACACCCAGGCATTCGGCGCCCGCCTGGCCGCCGCGCTGCGCCCCGGCGACCTGGTGGTGTTGTCGGGCCCGCTGGGCGCGGGCAAGACCGCACTCACCCAGGGCATCGGCGCGGGGCTGGGCGTGACGGGCGCCGTCACCAGCCCCACCTTCGTGATCGCTCGGGTGCACCGCGGCGCGCTGCCGCTGGTGCACGTCGACGCGTATCGGCTGGGCGGGCTCGACGAGCTGGACGACCTCGACCTGGACGCCTCGGTCGAGGAGTCGGTCACCGTGGTCGAATGGGGAGCGGGCATCGCCGAGCGGCTGTCCGAGGACTATCTGGAGATCCGCATCGAACGCCACGACGACGACGCTCGCGAGCTGGATCTGCGCGGGCACGGCGGCGACTGGGCCGAGCGGATCGCCAAGCTGGAGGCGGAATGCTGATCCTCGCCGTCGACACGTCCACGCCGGCGGTCACCGCCGCCGTCGTGGAGTTCGCCGAACGGTTCTCCGGCGGCGGCGCCGAACGCGTCGTCCTCAATCCGCGCGCCCACGGCGAACTGCTCACCCCGCTGATAAGCCAGGCCCTGGAACAACTCCGGGCCACACCGAGCGACCTGGGCGCCATCGTGGCGGGCGTCGGGCCCGGCCCCTTCACGGGGCTGCGCGCGGGCCTGGTCACCGCCGCCGCCATGGGCCACGCCCTGTCCATCCCCACCTACGGCGTCTGCTCCCTGGACGGCATCGGCGCCACCACCAGCGGCAAGACCCTGGTCGCCACCGACGCCCGGCGCAAGGAGATCTACTGGGCCACCTACGTCGACGGCGTGCGAGCCGACGGCCCGCACGTGTCAGCGCCGTCCGAAGTGGCCGAGATCGCCGCGGCCGCCGACGGCTGCTACGGCGACGGCGCGCACCGCTACGCCGACGTCTTGGACGTCACGCCAGCGGAGGACCCGCGCTTCCCGCGGGCCGCCGCCCTGGTCGGCCAGGCGGGCGAGCGCATCGCGTCGCGGGCCCCCGGCGAGGGCCTCACCCCGCTGTACCTGCGCCGCCCCAACGTCAACATCGGCGGCCAGAACCAGCGTGTCTGAGGCGGAGATCGTGCGCCTGCGCTGGTGGCACATCGAACGGCTGCTCCAGATCGAGGTCGAGCTGTTCGATTCGGAGGCGTGGACGGCGGCGATGTTCTGGTCCGAACTGGCGGCGGGCAACTACTACCGCCTCGCCGTCGACGGCGCCGACATCCTGGGCTACGCGGGACTGGCCGTCAACGGCGAGGAGGCGTGGGTCAACAACATCGCGGTGCGCGGCGCCGCCCAGCGCCGCGGCATCGGCTCGGCGCTGCTGACCGACCTGATCGGCGAGGCCCGGCGGCGCGGCGCCACCCGCGTCGCGCTGGAGGTGGCGGTGGACAACGCGCCCGCCCAGCGCATGTACGACGCCTTCGGATTCGAGGGCGTGGCGGTGCGCCGCGGCTATTACCAACCCAGCAACACCGATGCCCTGGTCATGCTTAAGGATCTGACTGATGAGTGAACCGCTGGTCCTCGGGATCGAGACCTCCTGCGACGAGACGGGTGTGGGCATCGTGCGCGGCCACACCCTGCTGGCCGACGCCGTTGCGTCGAGTGTGGACGAGCACGCGCGATTCGGCGGCGTCATCCCCGAGGTGGCCTCGCGCGCCCACCTGGAGGCCATGGTGCCCACGGTCCAGCGCGCCCTGGACGACGCGGGCGTCGCCCTGTCCGACATCGACGCCATCGCCGTCACCGCGGGCCCCGGCCTGGCGGGCGCCCTGCTGGTCGGCGTCGCCGCCGCCAAGGCCTACGCCCTGGCGGCGGGCAAGCCCCTGTACGGCGTCAACCACCTCGCCGCCCACATCTCGGTCGACACCCTGGAAAACGGCCCCATCACCGACCCCGTGCTGGGCCTGTTGGTCTCGGGCGGCCACTCCTCGCTGCTCCAGGTCGACGACCTGGCCACCTCGGTGCGCCCGCTGGGCGCCACCATCGACGACGCCGCGGGCGAGGCCTACGACAAGGTCGCCCGCCTCCTCGGCCTCCCCTTCCCCGGCGGCCCGCCCATCGACGCCGCCGCCCGCGACGGCGACCCCGCCGCGATCGCGTTCCCCCGCGGCCTCACGGGCGCCCGCGACATGGAGCGCCACCGCTACGACTTCTCCTTCTCGGGCCTCAAGACCGCCGTCGCCCGCTGGATCGAGGCCCGCGAGCGCGCGGGCCAGCCCGTCCCCGTCGCCGACGTCGCCGCCTCCTTCCAGGAGGCCGTCTGCGACGTCCTGACCCGCAAGGCCGTCGAAGCGGCCCGCACCCACGGCATCGACACGATGGTGCTGGGCGGCGGCGTGGCCGCCAACACCCGGCTGCGCGCCATGGCCGAGACCCGCTGCGCCGACGCGGGTCTGCGGCTGCGCTTCCCGCGCCCGAAGCTGTGCACCGACAACGGCGCCATGGTGGCCGCCCTCGGGTCCCACCTCGCGACAGCCGAGGTCGCTCCGTCCGCACTGGACATACCCGCCAACTCCTCGCTGCCCGTGGACGTCGTGAGCCTGGCCGATCGGGTGTCGTAACCCGGATACCGCCCGGGCCAACAGCTCCACGGCCTCGGCCAGGTGGGTCGGCGACAGCCCCGCGAAGCCCAGCACCAGTCCGGGCGGCCCCGGCGCGGCGACCCGAAACTCGGTGATGCCGCGGACGCCGACGCCGAGCCGACGGGCGCGCTCGATGACCGTGGGCTCGTCGATGCCGTCGATCTCGACGTACATGTGTTGCCCCGCCGAGATTCCCGCGATGCGGGCGCGGGGGAGATGGTGCCCGAGGGCGGCCACCAGCGCGTCGCGCCCCCTGCGGTACCGCAGCCGCATCGCGCGGACGTGACGGTCGAACTCGCCCGACTCGATGAGGCGGGCCATGACGAACTGGTCCAGCACGGGCGATCCGAGATCGGTGGTGGCCCTGAGGTTCGCGACGGTGTCGGCGATCGGGGCGGGCGCCAGCATCCAGCCGAGCCGCAGCCCCGGGGCCAGCGACTTGCTGGCCGAGCCCAGCAGCACCCCCCGCTCGGGCATCAAGCCCTGGAGACACCCGATGGGTTCGCGGTCGTAGCGGAACTCGGCGTCGTAGTCGTCCTCGATCACCAGCGCGTCGCGCCCGATCGCCCACTCCCGCAACCGCGCCCGGCGCTCGGGGGACAACACCACGCCCGTGGGGTACTGGTGGGCGGGCGTCAGCATCACCGCGCTCGCGTCGGTGCGCTCCAACGCCGCGACGTCCATCCCCTCGCGGTCGACGGGAACCGGCACGATCTCGGCGCCCGCCGCCCGCAACAGCGGCAACTGGTACGGCGAGGTCGGGTCCTCGATCGCCAGGCGAATCCCGCCCAACGCCCGCGTCAGCAGCGTGATCCCGTCGGCGACCCCGCCGACCACCACGATCCGCTCGGGGCGGGCCCGCGCCGCCCGCACCCTGCCCAGGTACTCCGCCAGCGCCACCCGGAACCGCTCCACCCCCGCGGCGTCGGGGTAGCCGAGCTCGGCGTGCGGGGTCTCGGCGAACACCGTCCGCAGCGCCGACAACCAGGGCCCGCGCGGAAACGCCGCCAGGTTGGGGGTGCCGAGCCGCAGGTCGAGCCGCGGCGCCCGATCCCGCCCGCCGTCGGGCGCGTCCGTCGGTGGCGCGCCGCCATCGTCCATATCAGACTGATGAATGGGCGCCACCCGGGTCCCCGACCCCTGCCGCGACACCACCAGTCCTTCGGCGATGAGCTGCTCGTACGCCTCCACCACCACGCCCCGCGACACGGACAGGTCGGCGGCGAGCTGCCGCGTGGCGGGCAACCGCGCCCCCGCCGCCAGGCGCCCCTGGCGGATCGCCCGCCGCAACCGGGCGGCGATCTCGCGCCCCAGGCCGCGGCCGCGCGGGTCGATGTCGAGGTGCAGCTCGGTCACGACCGACTCCAAGATTGGTCCACATTTCCGGCCCACAAGTGGCCTAGTTACCCGAACCAATCGAGCATAGCCTCGGCCCCATGCAGAAGTCCCACCTCCGAGGGGCGGCGCAGGCCACGGTCGGCATGCTGCTGGTCGGCTCCCTCGTGGCGGTCAACGCCTCCATCAAGGACTATCCGATGTACACCGCCCAGGCGATCCGCTACACCCTCGCCTCCGTCGTGCTGTGCGCCCTCCTGGCCGCCCGCAGGCCGCCCCGCGTCCGCCTCACCCGCCGCGACGTCCTGCTCCTTGCCGCCCTGGCCACCAGCGGGCTCGCGGTCTTCAACGTCGCCATCGTCTACGCCACCCACTACTCCAGCGCCGCCCTGGTCGGCACGGTCGTCGGCTCGGGCCCCATCGTGATGGCGGTCCTCGGCCCCCTGGTCGCCCGCGGCGGCCGCCCCAGCCCCCGCGTCATCGCCTCCGCCGTCGTGGTCACCGCGGGCACCGCCGTGGCCACGGGCCTGGGCGGCGGCGGGACGCTCGGCGCGCTCCTGGCCGCCGTCGCCCTCGCGGGCGAGGTCTCGTTCTCCCTGCTCGCGATGCCCCTGCTCCCCAGGCTCGGCGCCCTGCGCGTCTCGGCCTACACGGCCGTCGCCTCGGTCCCGATCCTGCTGGCCCTCGGCCTGGCCGTCGACGGCACCACCATCCTCCGGGCACCATCGTGGACGGAACTCTCCGCGATCGCCTACCTCGGCCTGATCGTCACGGTCGGCGGCTTCCTCCTGTGGTACGACGCCCTACCCCGCCTCGGCCCCGACCGCGCGGGCCTCTTCGCGGGCATCATGCCCGTCGGCGCGGTCGCCACCATGATGCTGCTCGGCCAGGGCACCCCCACCCCCGCCGAGCTCGGCGGCGCGGCCCTCGTGGTCGGCGGCATCGCCCTCGGCCTCACCCGATCGACGGCCACCCGAACGGGCGCCGTCCTGGCGCGCACCTGACAACGCGGGCCATCACAACCGTTCGCACAACAGCGCCGCGTGCCTGTCGGCGACCCGCGTGACCACCAGCGTCGCCTCGTTGTCCCCCCTCAGCCGCAGGCGGGTGCGGAGCTTGTCGGGGACGACGTCGGCGCCGCGCTTCTTGATGGTGAGGCGACCGATCTTCCTGTCGCGCAGGGCATCGGCGAGCTTTTTCACGTGAAACGGGAGGACAGCGGTGACGCGGAAGGACTGGGCGAGGGGAGTGTCTACTGGGGAGTCCGTGTACAGGTAGGCGATGGTGGGGTGGGCCAGGCGGGCGCCCAGGAGGTCGGAGAGTTCCGCGATCAGGTGGGCGCGGATCACCGCGCCGTCGGGTTCGTGCAGGTACTCGCCGACCTCGCCGACGGGGGCCTCGCGGTCTCCCGTCCCCGCGAGCTCGTGGACGGCGGAGCCGCGCAGCAGGGTGGCCCGGCGGGGGGCGGCGTCGTCGAAACCGTTCCACAGGGCGGCCTCCACGACGTCACCGTCCACACTGACCCATTCGGCCTCGGTGTCGGCGGGGATCGCGGCGTGGTCGATGCCGGGGCCGACCTTCGCGACGCGGCGGGGCACCGCCGAGGCCGCGCGCCACAGGTCGGGCAGGGGCGGGGTGTAGCGGGCGGGGTCGTAGACGCGCCTGCCGTCGACGCGGCGGGCGGGATCGGCGAACACCGCGTCGCACGCCGACAGGTCGACGGCGAGGGCGTCGGCGCGGCGCACCTCGATGAGGGAGGACAGGCCGAGGGCGCGGGCATTGGCCTCGGCGATGGCGGCGACGTCGCCGTCGCGGTCGACGGCCAGGACCCGCAAACCCTGGCGGGCCAGGGCGAACGCGTCGGAGCCGATGCCGCAGCACAGGTCGGCCACCTCGGCGGCCCCCGACGCCGCGAGGCGCCGGGC
>NZ_DASQPW010000258.1:0-25994 GCF_035643755.1 Stackebrandtia sp.
CGGCCCCGATGCCGCAGCGGTCGCCGACCCCCCAGCCGGCCCCGGCGCCCGGCCCCTCGCCGAGCCCCCGGCCGATGCCGACCCGCAGCCCGGCACCCCAGCCCCCACAGGCACCGACGTCCCCGGCACCCCAGCCGGCCCCCGCCCCCATGCCCACCCGCAAACCCTTGCCCATGGCGGGAAACGGACTTGATACCGATGCGGCAACGCGCGGTGTGGTACCGCAATCGCGGCTCCCCGAATCTCGACCGGCGGCGGTGGGCCGTCCGGTGGAGCCGACGCCCTCCGCATCCGAGGACTCATCGGCGGCACCCGCCGCCGTTGCCCCGAACGCGTTCTGGGAGGCCGAGATTCAACCCCAGGAATCTAAAGTAGACAATCCGTCGGTGATCCACACCAGCACCGACGATCGTCCGGAACTGCCGCGTCGTCGCCGCCAGGCGAATCTGGCTCCCGAGCTGCTGGCGCAACAGCCGCGACTACAGGAACCGTCCACGGGTCACGATCCCGACCTGATGGCCGCCTTCCGGCGCGGGTTCGACAAGGCTTCCGAGAACAACGACGCCACCGCCGATCACCAGGGCGAGTCGTCGCACCTTGAAAACTGAATCAGCACACAGAGGCTATAAAGGAGAGGTTCACCCACCATGTTGAGCGAAGCCCCCGGCGGGCAAAAGGCGGATCTCAACTGGCTGCTCAGCAGTTTGGTCGAGCGTGTACCACACACCCGCAGTGCCCTGCTGCTGTCGTCAGACGGTTTGAAAAAGGCATTTCACGGAATTGACCCCGACAATGCCGACCATCTCGCCGCGATCTCCTCCGGCCTGTTCTCCCTGGCGCGCAGCGCCGGGAGCCGGTTCGGGGACAACGGCGGGGTGCGTCAGGTCGTCGCCGAACTCGACGAGACACTGCTCTTCGTGTCCACGGCGGGTTCCGGCGCGGTCCTGGCGGTTCTCGCCGAAAGGGACGCCGACGTCGGCGTCCTGGGATACGAGATGTCCCAGCTGGTCAAGAGCGTCCGTCCCTATTTGACAACACCGGCGCGGCGC
The DNA here is from genome assembly GCF_035643755.1 of Stackebrandtia sp. Taxonomy (NCBI): domain Bacteria; kingdom Bacillati; phylum Actinomycetota; class Actinomycetes; order Glycomycetales; family Glycomycetaceae; genus Stackebrandtia; species Stackebrandtia sp. The sequence goes on from NZ_DASQPW010000258.1 coordinate 1,050, forward strand.
ACCCCCGCTACCTCGGGGGATGCGGTTGGATGACATGTCCGAATTCGCCGAGGACCCCTGGTTCGACGATGACGCCGGACGTCTGGTGCGGCCGTATACGGTCAGCAACGGGCGCACCCAGCCCACCGCCAAGATGGACCTGCTGTCCATGGTGATGACGACCGGGCAGGTATCCCACCGGCGCTTGGACATCGACCATGCCCAAGCGCTGAGCCTGTGCCACCAACCCATATCCGTGGCGGAAGTGGCTGCCCACATGCGGCTCCCGGCGACGGTGACCAAGATCCTGCTGTCCGACCTCGTCGACGTCGGGGCGGTCGCCACCCGGGCGCCGTCCCCCACGGCAGACCCTACCGACACCCCTCTACTGGAGACCCTGCTCGATGGCCTACAACGACGTCTCTAATCAGTTCCCGGCCGCGATCAAGTTGATCATCGCGGGGGGATTCGGCGTGGGCAAGACGACCTTCGTAGGTTCGGTGAGCGAGATCGAACCCATGAGTACCGAGGAGGTGCTCACCGAAGCCAGCATCGGCCACGACGATCTGGCGGGGGTTGGAGACAAGACCACGACGACCGTCGCCATGGACTTCGGGCGAATCACGGTCGACGCGCACCACGTGCTGTACCTGTTCGGTGCCCCGGGCCAGGATCGCTTCTGGTTCATGTGGGACGAACTCACCAACGGCGCCCTGGGCGCGGTGGTGCTCGCCGACACCCGGCGGCTGGCGGATTGCTTCTCGGCGGTTGACTTCTTCGAGCGCCGCAACATAGCGTTTATTGTGGCGGTCAACGAGTTCGACGGCTCCTATCACTATGAGGCCGACGAAGTGCGCACCGCTCTGGACCTGAAGCCCCACGTGCCCATCGTCCCCTGTGATGCTCGTGTATCGCACTCGGCGACCACGGTGCTGATAGACCTGGTGAAACACTTGCTTTCGGCGCAGCCATGAGCGGGTGCAGTTAATCCAAATTGGAGCGTGACATGACCTACGATCTCGACGACAGACTCATGATGGCCCCGGTGGACGCCGAGGCGGACGCCAGAACCAGACGCCTTCGCGAGCTGGGCATCGGCGATCACGGGGACCCCGAGTTCGACGAGTTCGCCCGCCGCCTCGCCGGAATCCTCAGCGCGCCGTTCGCGATGGTGAATCTCATCGACGACCGCCGCCAGTTCTTCGCCGGCCTCTACACCCCCGAGACCGACGCCGCCAGCTCCGTGGTGGTCGCGCCCGCCGACCCCGACGCGGGCCGCGAGATGCCCGGCGACTCCGGGTACTGCCCGCACGTCATCGCCCGGCGCCGGGCACTGGTGCTGGAGGACGTGTGCGACTACCCGCGGTTCGCGGGCGACCCGATCGTCGACGAGATGGGCGTTCGCTCCTACATGGGCGCCCCGCTGATCGACAGCACCGGCGTCGCCTTGGGGACCGTGTGCGTGGGCGACATCGAGCCGCACTCGTGGGGGCGCCCCGGACTGGAGGCGATCAAGTCGATGGCCTCCCAGGTCGTGGCCCGGATCAACCTGCGCGACGGGCGGCCCGCCGCCGACCTGCGCATGCGCTGAGCTTTCTCGATTCAAGGTTCGTTCAAGGTTTCTGAAGGGTCGGCGCGGCAGGATGGTGTCCGACCCCGAATCCTGGAGGAACCACATGTACCACCTTTGATTCGCGGGGACGTTCCTTTGACGTGCGCTGGTTTGATCGCCGCGCTGTCGCGGGGCCCGGAGGGGAGGCCCCGGCGAAGGAAGACGGAACAACCACCGAGTTCGGTGTGGACCGCGGTTTCCCCGGCCAACCGCGGTCCACGCTGTCATTCGGCGGCTCAGGGGTTGGCGCGGTGCCACGACAGCGGCGGCGTGCTCCCCGGGATACCTTGGCGCACCTGGCTTTCCAGGGCGCCAAGTTTGTTGGTGAGGGCGGATACCTTGTCGGAGCGGTGCAGCGCGCTGTAGATGGTGCGCGCCTCCTGTAGGGCGCGGCGCGCCAGGGTGAACTGCTTGGAGGAGCCCAGCGCCTCGCCGAGGCCCGTGAGGTTGCGGCCCAGCTCGTTCTGGTCGCCGATGCGGCGGGTGATGTCGACGGCCTGTTGAAAATGCTCCACGGCGGCGTCGGGATCCCCGCACAGCTGCGCGATGTGGCCCAGGCTGTTGTGGATCTCGAAACCGGAGTCGGGGTCGCCGTGCATGTTGTGCAGCTCCAGCGCGGTCTGGCACTCCATGCGGGCGATCTCGTGGTCGCCGGCGCGGGCGGCCAGCCAGCCGATCGTGTTGAGGGCGCGGGCCTCCCACCGGTGGTCTCCGCACACGCGCGCCAGGTCCCGCACCTGCGCGGCGTGTTCCCGCGCGCCCTCCAGGTCGCCGAGGTTCTCCCGGTGAGAGGCGAGCGCGGCGTGGGCGTGGATGCGTTGCTGGGCGGAGCCGAGCCGGTCGGCGAGCTCGGCGCTGTGCGCCAGGTGGTAGGCGGCCTCGGCCTCGTGGGACAGCCGGGCCTGCACCTGTCCGATGTGGCGGTGCATCAGCATGGTCGCGTGGTCGTCGCCGAGCCGGCTCGCGGCGTCCAGGCCCTGGCGCAGGCAGACCTCGGCGTCGGCGTTGAGCCACCGCGCCCATTGATATCCGCTGATCGCCCAGGCCAGCCGCCACACCCGGGAGTCCCAGCCGCGTTTGGCGGCGAATCGTTGGGCCTCAAGGATGTTGGGGTATTCGCGGTCGAACCAGTCGGACGCGGACTCCGCGTCGACCTCGAGCGGGACGCACCCGGTCGCCGGCGGCTCCAGGGTGATGGTGCCGCGGTCGGGCAGCAGGTTCTGATTCGCCGAGCAGGCCGAGTGCAGGTAGAAGTCGCATTGGCGTTCGGCCGCCACGAACCGCAGGGTCGCGTCGAGCTCGGCGCCGCGTTCGGCGGCGTACAGGCGGGTGAGGTTGTGCATCCGGAAGCGTCCGGGCTCGGGCTGCTCGATGAGGTGTGCGGTCTCCAGTTCCCGCAGGGTGCGCCGGGCCGAGGCCGGGGGCAGGGCGGTGAGGCTCGCGGTGCCGGGCACCCCGATGTCGGCGCCGCCGCACAGCCCCAGCAGGTCGAACACGACGGCGGCCCGCCCGCCCAGGGCGGCACGGGATCCGTCGAAGACGCCGCGCAGGCTGGCCGACAGCTCCCCGGCGTCCAATGTGTCGAGGCGATTGTCCTCGTCGCGCAGCTCGGCGGCCAGCGCCGACAGCGGGAAGTCGGGGTGGGTGGCGGCGCGGGCGGCCAGGATGCCCAGGGCTAGCGGCAGGCCGTCGCAGCAGTCCAGCAGCTCGCGGAGCGCGGCGGGCTCGGCGGCGGCCCGGCGGGCGCCGAGCTGCGCGGCCAGCACGTCGTAGGCGTCGCCGGTGTCCAAGGGCGACAACATCATCCGCTGCGCGCCGTGCGACGTGGCCAGCGCGGCCAGGTCGACCCGGCTGGTGACCAGGGTGACGCAGTGGCGGCTGCCGGGCAGCAGTGGCTCCACCTGGGCGGCGTCGCGCGCGTTGTCGAGGAAGATCAGCATCCGCTTGTCCACCACGAGGCTGCGGTACAGGCCCGCCAGCGCGTCGGTGTCGGCGGGCATGGCCGCGGCGTCCACGCCCAGCGCGGTGAGGATGGAGCGCAGGACCAGCTCGATGCGGGCGGGCTCGCCGGCGGGGTCGAAGCCGCGCAGGTTGACGTACAGCTGCCCGTCGCCGAAGCGGTCGGTGTTGTGGTGGGCCCACTGGAGGGTGAGCCAGGTCTTGCCGATCCCGCCGGGGCCGGTGATGACCACCAGCGCGCCGTCGGCGACCGCGGCGGCGTCGAGGACGTCGAGTTCGGCGGTGCGGCCGGTGAAGCGCGGCGGCATCGGCGGGAGCTGTTGCGGCACCGGCATCGCCCGTGCCGCGGAGTTGGAGCGCTCCCGGGGCTCCGGGGTGAGGGTGGGGTCGGCGGCGAGGATGCGTTGTTGCAGCTCCCTCAGCCGCGGGCCGGGCTCGGTGCCGAGCTGGTCGACGAGGGCGTCGCGGGTGCGCCGGAACTGGTCCAGGGCGTCGGACTGGCGCCCGCTGAGGTACAGCGCGAGCATGAGCTGGGCGGCGATCCGCTCGTCCAGCGGGTGTTCCTCGGCGCGCGTGCCGAGCCGGGGCAGCACCTCGCCGGGGCGGCCCAGCCGCAGCGCGGCGTCGACGCCGTCGAGTTCGACGCCGAGCCGTTCGGTGTCCAGGGCGGTGGCCACGGAGTTCAGCCAGGGGACGTCCATGTCCTCGAAGGCGGCCGAGCGCCACGCGTCGCCGGCGGAGGCGAACAGCGCCAGGGCCTGCGGTCCGTCGGGTTCGCGGCGCGCCTCGGCGGCCAGCCGCCGGAAGCGGTGCAGGTCGATGGAGTCGGGGTCGGCGTTGAGGACGTAGCCGCCGGAGCGCCGCTCGATCGCCACCTCGGGAAAGGGGGCCAGGGCGCTGCGCAGGCGCGACAGGTAGCTGTAGACGGTCTCGCGGGCTCGGCGCGGCGGATCGTCGCCCCACACCCGGGCGGCGAGCTGGTCGACGGCGACGGCGCGGTTGGCCTCGGCGACCAGGATGGCCAGCACGGCGCGCTGCCGGGCGTGGCCGATGTCGATCGGGTGACCGGGGTGGTGAACTTCAACGGGACCGAGCACTCGGAACTCCACCGCCATCGGCACCTCCTCTGCTCGGTTTCCCCTGGGGGACGTTCGGGGGGTATACAACGTACCGAGGGCCACTTTCGGGCGCCATACCCCGGTCGGACGTGTTTTGGCCGACGTGTCGGCGCCCGCCGGGCGGGCGCGCGCGTGCGGGGCGCGGTGTTTGTTGGTTTAATTGACCGCCATTGGCATTTCCCCTCGCGAAAGGCAGCGGTATGTCCGATCCGCGCGCGTACGCCCGAACCAATCCCAGCTACCGTCCGCTCGCGGTGCGCGTCATCAGCTTCGTGTGTGGCGGCATCGCCATCTTCGTGCTGTTGCACCTGGCGTTCCTGTTGCTGGGCGCCAATCCCAGCAACCCGCTGGTCGAGCTGGTCACCGCGATCGCGGACTTCTTCGCCTGGCCGTTTCACAACATCTTCTACATGAAGGACGACATCAACCTTCAGAACATCCTGAACTACGGGCTGGCGGCGCTGGCCTACGTTCTGGTGGGTGTCGGGGTCGGGACGCTTTTCCGTCGCCACGATTGACGGTTCGCTTCGGTTTCCCTAGTGTCGCAAGTACCTGCGAGCGAACAGGAGAAATCGAACCATGCAAATAAAGAAACTCCTCGCCCCGCTGTTCCTGGTCGGTGCCGCCGCGGTGGCACTGGTCGGTGCCCAGGCGATCGGCACCCCGGCGGCCCACGCCGATGTCGGCACCCGGGCGGTCACCGTCACCTACGACGCCAGCCAGTCCGCCGAGTTTCACGACGCGGTCGACGCCGGCGCCAAGGTGTGGAACGACAACGTGACGAACGTCCAGCTGCAACCCGTCGCCGACGGGCAGCAGGCGGACGTCCAGATCGTCGCCACCGACGGTTGGCCGCAGACCTATGTCGAGGGTCTCGGCAAGGGCACCATCGAGATGGGCCGCGAGGCCACCGACCAGGGATACGACAAGACCCGGATCGCCGCGCACGAGCTCGGACACATCCTGGGGCTCCCCGACATGAAGCCGGGACCGTGCTCCAGCCTGATGTCCGGCTCGACGGCGGGGACCGACTGCACCAACCCGGTACCGGACGCTGACGAGAAGGCCCAGGTCGAGCAGAACTTCGGCTCGGGCTTCGCCGCCACGTCCGAAAATTGGAAGCAGCGGACCTTCACCGGTTGCTGAGTGAAGTAAATCCCCCTCGCGGACGGATCGGTTTGCCCGATCCGTCCGCGATTTTCGTGCAACGCCCTGTGTTACTGGCCTCAGAGCCAGGTTGCGGGCAAAATAGGTGCGACCGGCGGAATTAACGTATTGGCGGCTTGATGGCTTGGTTCGCCTGACCGAAAGTGATGCCCGTGCTGTACAAAACACTGCAGTGGACAGTGGCGCCGATGATCCGCGTCGCCTGGCGTCCGACCTTCGAGGGCCGCGATCACATCCCCGAGGACGGTCCGGCGATCATCGCGTGCAACCACCTGTCGGTGGCCGACCACTATTTCCTCGCCCTGGCCACGCCGCGCCACATCGCGACGATGGCCAAGATCGAGTACTTCCAGCGCACCGGTCTGAAGGGGCGCCTGATCGGCGCCACCGTGCGGGGCCTAGGCCAGGTCGCCGTCGACCGCTCGGGCGGGCGGCGCAGCGCCCAGGCGCTGGGCCCCAGCGAGCAGGTGCTGCGGGACGGCCAGGTCTTCGCGATCTTCCCGGAGGGCACCCGCAGCCCCGACGGAAAGCTCCACAAGGGGCGTACGGGGGTGGCCCGGCTGGCGATGTCCAGCGGGGCGCCGGTGATCCCCGTGGGACTCACCGGCACCCAGGACGTGCTGCCGATCGGCGTCACCCGGCCCCGGCTGGCCAAGGTGGCGGTGCGGATCGGCAAACCGCTGGAGTTCTCGCGCTACGCCGGCAGCATGGCGCCGGACCGGGTGACGCTGCGGGCCGTGACCGACGAGATCATGGCGGCGATCGCCGATCTGTCGGGTCAGGAGTACGAGGACACCTACGCCAAGCGGCGCACGGCGTCCGAGTAGGTCAGTCGCGCAGCTGGCGCATCGCGCCCGCGGAGTCGAGGAGGTTCCAGCCCTCGGCCATCCTTCCGTCGCTGACGCGGAAGAACGAGGTGCCCCGCATCGCGAAGCGCTTGCCGGTGGCGGGGAGGTCGTGCCAGTCCTGGCTGTGGGTGGCGTTCATCGTGAAACGCACCGCCACCCGATCGCCCTCGGCCACCATGTCCTCCACGTCGAAGCGGACGTCGCTGAAGGCGGTGGCCAGGAAGTCGCGGACGTGGCGCAGCCGGGCGGGCCCGAGGATGTTCTCCTCGGGGACGGGGTGGAAAACGAAGTCGTCGGTGACGATCTCGTCGGCGACGGCGTCCTTCCCGTCGTTGAGGAACTCCTCGTAGAGTCGTCGTACGGTCTGTTTCATCGGGTCCTCCTGTTGAGACTCCGGGGCGGCGTTACCTCGCCGTCCAAGATATCAAGGAAACTATTATCTAGCTAAACTAGATAATAGCGATACTAGAGGATAGGTGCGCCCAGTGTCCACTCATGCGGAAATGTCGTCGGACGTGCTCGCGGCCCTGCGCATGATCAACGTGATGAGCGTGGGCGTCAACCAGATGGCGTCGGCGAAACTCCAGATGAACCCGACCGACCTGTACTGCCTGAACCTGCTGGGCAAGACCAGCGAACTCACCGCGGGCGAGCTGGCGAAGCTGACGGGGCTGACCACGGCGTCCATCACCGGGGTGATCGATCGCCTGGAGGCCAAGGGTGTCGTGGAACGCCGCCGCGACCCCTCCGACCGGCGCCGGGTGGTGGTGGCGCTGCTGCCCGAGCACGCCACCAAGGTGCGCGAGGTGTTCCTGCCGCTGGTCAAGGAGATGAACGAGCTGCTCAGCGGCTACAGCGCCGCCGACCTCAAGGTGATCTCCGAGTTCCTGGCACGCGCCGAGACGGTGTTCACCGACCACATCGCGAAGCTGCGCGCGAGGTTAGAGCCAGTTGCGGCGCTTGAAGATCGCGTACAGCACCAGACAGGTGCCCAGCATCGCGGTCACCGCCAGCGGATAGCCGAACGCCCAATGGGTCTCGGGCATGAAGTCGAAGTTCATGCCGTAGACCGTGCCGATCAGGGTGGGTGCGAACAGGATCGCCGCCCACGAGGAGACCTTCTTGACCTCCTCGTTCTGGGCGAGGCTGGTGGCGGTCATCTCCTCGATGCGGGCGTTTTGCTGCTGCGCCACCAGGGTGGCGTTCACGGTGAGGATGTCGGCCAGAGCCTGGCGGAACGAATCCACCTGCTCCATGATGGACACCGCGTGGTCGGCCACGTCGCGCAGATAGCGGCGCAGCTCCTCGTCGATGCCGTACTTGTCGAAGCCGCCGACCAGGCCGCGCAGCATTCCGGCCAGCGGACGCACCGCGCGCTGGAACTCCACCACCTCGCGCGACAGCTCGTAGATGCGCCGCGACACCTGCGGGTCGCCGCCGAAGACCTCGGTCTCGATCTCGTCGATGTCGATCTGGAGGCCCGACACCACCGGCAGGTAGCCGTCCACCACGGCGTCGAAGATCGCGTACAGCACCGCCTCGGAGCCGCGGGCCAGCAGCTCGGGGTCGGTCTCCATGCGGCGGCGCACCGCCGCCAGGTCGGGGGCGGCGCCGTGCCGCACGGTCAACACGAAGCCGGGGCCGACGAAGATGTGCAGCTCGCCGAAGTCGACCGACTCGGAGTCGTCCAGGTAGCGGGCGGCCCGCAGCACCACGAAGAGGGTGTCGCCGTAACGCTCCAGCTTGGAACGCTGGTGCGCCTCCATGGCGTCCTCCAACGCCAGCGGGTGCAGGCCGAACTCGGCGGCCAGCGAGGTCAGCTCGTCCTCCGTGGGACGGAACAGCCCGATCCAGGCCATGGTCTGGGGATCGTTGTGCGCCAAGCGATACGTCTCGGCCAGCGACTCCGGGGTGGCGACGCGACGCCCGTCGCGGTACAGGGCGGAGTCGATGAGGCTGTTGCCCGGCACCGGATTCTGGGCGGCGGCGTGGGCCGTCGCGGGATCGGCGGGGGCCGGGCTGGTGCGGCGGATGTTCTTCCTGAAGGCGCGCTTGGCGAGACCACGAATGTCAGACATGGGCACAGATCCTTGACCGGACGGCGTTTGAGGTGATGACTGGGAATCGGGATTCCGCTGTTCGCCGTCCATGGCAGGGCTACCGTGCCGCTGGGATGTTGGCGACCAGCGGGGTGGTACTCGGAGGCTCGTTGCGTGTTCTCATGGCAACGGTCACCACCTTTCCTGCTCCGTCCGCTGGGCCGCCCGCAAGGTTACACCAGCCGCGACGGCCCCGTCAGCGCTTCCCGCACCGCCGGCCAGGCCCCCGACGCCGGGTCGATCAGGCCGTAGTGCTCGATGTCTTGCAGCTCTTGGTACTCGCAGCCGTAGCGGCGCGCGTACGCACGGGAGTAGTCGACCGGCACCCGGTCGTCGTCGACGCCGTGGATCAGCCTCACGCCGACGCCGGGGGCCAGGCCCATCGGGTCGGCCTCGGCGTAGTGGTCGGCGACGTCGTCAGGCCCGCCACCCAGGAACTTCTCGGCCGCGTCGCCGTCCAGCCCGTCGGCGTAGGCGCGGTACAGGTCGGTCACGGCGGCCAGCCCCACCACCCCGGCCAGCGCGCCCTCGCCCACCAGGTCGGGCTGGCCCGCGGCCCACAGCGCCAGGTGCCCGCCCGCCGAGTGGCCCGCCAGCGTGAAGGTGTCGCCGTCGTCCATCTCGCTGACGATGCCCGCCACGGCCTTCATCACGTCGCCAAGGGTTTGCTGATAATTCACGCCGCGCCGATACTCCACCGCCGCGGCGACGTACCCTTCCTCCCGCAGCGCCTGACACAGTGGACGCAGGTGGGTGCGGTCGTACTCGGGCCGCCAGAAGCCGCCGTGCAGCAGGACGACGGTGCCGCTGGACAGCGGCACGTCGGGGGTGAACCACTCGATGATCTGATCGTCGAGGTCGCCGTACGGAATGGTGACGCCGGGCTCGGCGGGGCGGGTGAGGATCTCGCGGGGATCACGCATGGGGGGACAATACCGCCGTGACCTCGTGCTGCGGACCGTCCCGCCCGCCCGGCGATGACCGGGGGTTCGACTTCGCCGTGCCGACCCGCGAGCGCCACCGCGTCGTGCGGGACATGGTGCGCGTCGACGGCGGCCGCTACCTGTTGGGGGGCGCCGATGCCGACGCCAACCCGGGTGACGGCGAGGGCCCGGTGCGCGCGGTGGAGCTGGAGCCGTTCCACATCGACGCCACCTGCGTCACCAACGGCCAGTACGCGCGCTTCGTCAAGGACACCGGCTACGTCACCGACGCCGAGCGGGAGGGATGGTCCTATGTGTTCCATCTGCTGCTGGCGCCCGGCGCGCGCGGCCACGTCATGGACGCCACCGTCCCCGAGACCCCGTGGTGGCTGGCGGTTTCGGGCGCCGCCTGGCGCTCGCCGTTCGGCCCCGGCTCCGACGTCAACGGCCTCCAACACCACCCCGTGGTGCACGTGTCCTGGCGCGACGCGTCCGCCTACGCCGCCTGGGCGGGCAAGCGGCTGCCCACGGAGGCGCAGTGGGAGGCGGCGGCGCGCGGCGGCCTGGAGCGGGCCCGCTATCCCTGGGGCGACGCGCTGGTGGTGCGCGGCGCGCACCGCTGCAACATCTGGCAGGGGCGCTTCCCCGAGTTCAACACCGCCGACGACGGCTTCGTGGGCACGGCACCGGTGAAGACGTTCCGCCCCAACGGGTACGGGCTCTACCAGATGTCGGGCAACGTGTGGGAATGGTGCGCAGACTGGTGGACCACCCGCCGCGCCGACGACCTGTCGGGCCCCGCGACGGGGACGTCCCGGGTGACCCGCGGCGGCTCCTACCTGTGCCACGACTCCTACTGCAACCGCTACCGCGTCGCCGCCCGCACCCACAACACACCCGACTCGTCCACGGGGAACACGGGCTTTCGTTGCGCGGCTTAGGGACGGTCGTAGCCGCCGCCCCAGTCGGACGCCTTCTCGGCGGCGAGTTCGTAGCGGTTGAAGGGCTTCTTGCCGATCCAGCAGTCGGTGACCTCGGCGGCCAGGTACATCGCGCCGAAGGCCAGGCCGTACTTGCGCCACTGGTGGTCGCGGTGGAACTTCTCGTGCTCGATCAGGCCACTGGACAAGGTGGAGGGATCGCGGGGGGTCACGAAGGTGTCCCCGTAGATGGTGCCGCCGCGACCGTACATTTTGAACCACCCCGCGCGACACACCCGCAGGCCGTCCACAGTGGCGTTCTTCCCGCCCGTGGCTCGAACGACGCCCGCGACCAGGCCCCCCAGCATTCTCGATTGAACCTTGGCGAATCCATTCATGGTGTCCTCCAGGCGCGGGGGCTATACGTCAATAATGAGGCATGACCGCCAGCATTGCCACCTTCGCGATCGCCGTCGACCTCGTCGTGTTGACCGTCCATCGTGACACGTTGTCGGTGCTGCTGGTGAAGCGCGCCGGCGAACCGTTCGCGGGGGTGGCGGCGCTGCCCGGGACCTTCGTGGGCGTCGACGAGGACCTGGATCGCGCGGCGGCGCGGGAGCTCGTCGACGAACTCGGCCTGGTGCGGGGCGAGGGCCATCTGGAGCAGCTGGCCAGCTACGGCGACCCCGCGCGCGACCCGCGGGGACGGGTGGTGGCGGTGGCGTACCTGGCGCTGCTGCCAGGGCTGTCGGCGCCGTCGGGCGCGTCCTGGCATCCCGTGGCCCCGAAGGAGCGGGCACTGGCCTTCGACCACGATCGGATTCTGGACGACGGGGTGGAGCGGGCCCGCGCCAAGCTGGAGTACTCCTCGCTGGCGGCGGAGTTCTGCCCGCCCGAGTTCACCATCGCGCAGCTGCGCAGGATCTACGAGGCGGTGTGGGGCGCCACGGTGGACCCGCGCAACTTTCACCGCAAGGTGACGGGCACCCCGGGCTTCGTCACCGCCACCGATCGCTACACCGACGGCGATCGCGGTCGCCCCGCCCGCCTGTACACGAAGGGCCCCGCGACCTCGCTGCACCCGCCGCTACTGCGCCGCTGACCTTTTCGTCAAGGCGAGGCGCCCGATCGCGAACGCTCCGATCAGGACGTACACGAGGCCGCCCCCGATGAACCCGCCGCGGTCGCCGCCGTATTGGCTGGCGGCGGCGTACAGCAGGTACACCCCGATGTTGGCGGCGTCGGTGCCCAGCCCCGCCAGGGAGGTCACCGTGGCGCGGGCGGGGCCCGTGATGGCGTCCTGCAGGCGGGCCTGCGCGACCAGCCCCGCGAGGCTGAAGACCGCGAAGGCGGCGACCACGCCGACAAGACCCCACGGGCTCCCCGACGCCACGCCGAGCGCCAGCGCCCCGCCCGCGACCGCCACCCCCACGGCCAGCCACCGCTGCCCGAGCCGCGCGGCGGGCCCCGCGAGTACCCCGCCCAGGGCGACGCCCGCGTTCACCCCCATGGCCAGCAACGGAATCAGCCGCTCGGGTATGTCACTATCGGCCGCCAGCAACGGAACCAGCTCCTCCAGGCCGCCCCAGATCGCCACGACCGCGGCGATGTACAGCACGAGGTGGCGCAGCCTCCCGTTGCCGCGCACCAGGTCCAGTCCCTGCCGCAGGGTGCCCAGGAATTCGCCGACCCCCTCGGACACCCCCGCCTCGTCGTCATGTGGGTCCACGGGCGCGTCCGCCCGTCCCTTGCCGTGCTCGAGGAAGCCCCTGGAAGTCTCTGTCTGCTCCCCGCCGCGGCCGAGGGAGTTGTCGAAGGCCCCCGCCCCATCGTGGTCGAGTGGGTCCCTAGAACTTTCTGTCTTCTCGCTGCCGCTGCCGAGGGAGTTGTCGAAGGCTGTCGCCTGGTCGTGGCCGAGTGAGTCCTTAGAAGCTTCTGCCTTTTCCCCGCCGTGGCCGAGGGAGTTGTCGAAGGCTGTCGCCTTGTCTTGGTCGAGGGAATTTTCGGACGCTTCTGTCTCTTCAGGACGATGATCGGGAAATCCCAGCGCCACAACCGATGTGAACAGGCATGCCGCCACGCTCGCGACACCCACCACGCCGTACCCGCCGAAAGCGAACACGGGCGAGGCGACCACCATGGCCGCCAGCACCGTCACGGTTCCCACCGCGTGGGCCCGTCCCGAGATCGCCACGTAGCGGTCTGCCGCACCGTAATGCCGCAGCCCGTCGTACACCAGGGATTCGATCGCCCCCGATTGCAGCGCACCGCAGGCTCCCCACAGCACGAAACCCAGCGCGAAGCTCGCGTACGAGGGCACCGCGATCCACAGCGCGAACCCCGCCGCCTCCAGCAGTGGCCCGATGACCAGCAGGGCACGGCGCGACAGGACGTCGGCCAGCACGCCCGAGGGCACCTCGAGCAGCAGGCTGGACAGCGTCCAGACGACGAACAGGGACGTGATCTCGGCGGACGACAGCCCCGTCTTCGTGAACAGCAACGTGTAGAACGGGTACAGCAGGACGAACTTGTTGCCGAACTGGTAGACGTACCAGCGCCACGCCAGCGCTTGGACCTAACGATGTCGATGCATGAACAGCAGTGTGCCCCGCGCTTTCGCACGGGGCAACGGATTTATCGTCCTACCAGGGAATGTGCCCGTCGGCGTTGTGGAACTGGGTTTCCTCGCCCCAGTACGCGGCGGTCGGGCCGTCGGCGTCCAGCAGTGCCGCCGCCACGATCGGGCGGGCGCCCTCGGCCGCGGTGCGGTAGCCCGAGTGGTTGTTGAAGTCGGTGGCGCAGTAGCCAGGGGACACGGCGTTGACCTTGATCGGGGTGTCCCACAGCTCCTTGGCGAAGGAGATGGTGAGCATGTTCAGCGCCGCCTTGGACGTCCCGTACGGTCCGCCTTGGAACGCCCAGAACGGCCCCTTCTCGTCCAGCATCAACGCGTGCGAGCCCAGCTCGCTGGTGACGTTGACGATGCGGGCGGCCTCGGCGCGCTTCAGCAACGGCAGCAGCGACGAGGTCACCGCCGCGACGCCGAGGACGTTGAGCTCGTACACCTGGCGATAGGCGTCCAGCGTGTTCTCGCTGGTGGTCATCGACGCCCCCTCCACCATCGCCACGCCCGCGTTGTTGACCAGGATGTCGAGGCGCCCGTACTCGGCCTCGACGCGGGCGGTGGCCGCCGCGATGGAGTCGGCGTCCGTCACGTCCAGCTGGACGAACACCGCGTCGATGTTCTCCCCGCGCAGCGTCTTCACCGCGGCCTCGCCGCGTTCGGGAGATCGCGCGCCGACCAGCACGGTGACGCCCTGGGCGCCCAGGCCCCGCGCGACTTCGAATCCGATGCTCTTGTTGGCCCCGGTGATGAGGGCGATCTTTTTTGTCATGCCCGCCAGCCTGCCCCCGATTTCGCGCCGCGAAAAGAGTTTCGCCTAACCTGGTATCGCCCGTCCCTGTCTGAGCGGGTGAACCGCGGGCATGCTGGGGTGATGGATCGCCGTACCTTTGCCGACTTCCTGAAGAGCCGCCGCGCCAAGCTGCTGCCCGTCAACGTGGGTCTGCCCGACGGGCAGCGCCGCCGCACGCCTGGCCTGCGCCGTCAGGAGGTGGCGCAGCTGGCGGGCATGTCGGTGGACTACTACATCCGCCTGGAGCAGGCGCGGGGCCCGCAGCCCTCGCGGCAGGTGTTGGGGGCGTTGGCGCGGGCGCTGATGCTCAACATGGACGAACGCGCCCACCTGTTCCACCTGGCGGGCGAGACCCCCGCGCCACATGCCGCGCCGCGCCGGGACATGCCCGACGGCATCAGGCACCTGCTCGCGTCGATGACCGAAGTGCCCGCGTACGTCGTGGACGCGAAGTACGACGTGCTGGCCGCCAACGACATGGCGCTGGCTTTCATGACGCACCTGTCGGGTCTGGATTGCATGCGCGGCAACGTGGTGCGGGTGATCTTCTCGGGCCCCGAGGTCGGCAAGCAGCTGGCCGACGCCGATCACGCGCGGTTCGCGCGCTCGTGCGTGGCGGACCTGCGGGCGGCGACGGCGCGCTACCCCGACGACCCCGAGCTGGCGGAGCTGGTCTCGGATCTGCTGCGCTCCAGCCCCGAGTTCGGCGAGATCTGGGCCGAGCACGAGGTGGAGGTGCGGCGCAGCATGAACAAGAAGGTGATTCACCCGCAGGTGGGCCTGATCGAGGTGGAGTGCCAGGTGCTGTTGGTGCCCGAGCGGGATCAGCGGATCATCACGTACATCGCCGAGCCGGGATCGGACTCGCATCGGGCGATTCTGCGGCTGCGGGAAATGGTCGACGCAGGACTATCCACAGTAGATTTTCCACAGATCTCGAACGTCGCACCCCACCAGAACCCGCCCGATTTGCGCGGGTAACGGGCCCGCCGGGCGAATGTTATCCACAGATCCCAAGTTATCCACAGGCTACCGTTTCCGCCTGGCTACACCACGTCCCATCGCGGAATCTGGCCCCATGCCGAAAACACCGTCCCCGAAACCCGACATCCGCCTCGACTCGCCCGCCGACCTCCTGTCGGCCGTCCCCTACCTGCTCGGCTACGCGCCCGCCGACACCATCGTGGTGATCGGCATGTCGAAGCAGACCATCGCCGTCACCCTTGGCGCCCCGCTCCCCGCGCGCTCCCACCTCGACGCCCCGCCGCCGATCTCCCCGCAGGCCCTGCTGCGCAGCAAGGTGGTGGCCGCCATCGTGATCGGCTACGGCCCGCCCGGGCGCGTCACCGCCTGCGTCGACGTGATGCGCCGCGCCCTGCGCGCCGCCCACATCACCGTCACCGAGGCCATGCGCGTCACCGAAGGCCGCTTCTGGTCCTACACCTGCGAGGGCACCCGCTGCTGCCCACCCCAGGGCACCCCGCTCAACCCGCCCAGCAGCGAGGTGGACGTCGCCTTCACGGTCAACGGCGTGCAATCACTACCCAGCCGCGAGGCCGTGGTCGCCCAGCTCGAACCCGTACGCGGCAGGGCCCGCGCCACCATCACCCGCGCCACCAACCGCATCCGCCGCGCCCTGTCCCAGGGCAACCCCCTGCTGCCCCCGCACGTCCTGCTGCGCAACGAGGGCACCACCATCCTGGCCAGGGTCGTCGAGCCCGAGGCCGCCCTCCCCGACGTCGACGACACCATCCGCCTCGGCATGGCCCTGGGCGACCCGAAGCTCCGCACCGCCGCCCTGGTAGCCATCGACGAGGCGGGAGCCCAACGCACGGTGCCGATCTGGCTCTGGCTCACCCGCCACGTCGCCCCCGCCTTCCGCGCTGTCCCCGCCGCCCTGCTCGGCTACGCGGCCTGGCGCTGCGGCAACGGCGTCCTCGCGGGCGAGGCGGTCCGCCGCGCCCTCACCGACGACCCGCACTGCCAGCTCGCCACGCTGATGCTGCGCATCCTCGACCTCGGCCTGCCGCCGTCATCGCTGCCGAAGCTCAGCGCGTCGGCAGACGCCGCATTCCCCTTAGGACCATCGCCACCAGCGGTGGCGATGGTCGCCGTGGGCACGGGTGTCGTGTCTGCCGTCGCGTTACCTCCTCCAACGTCGTTGTGGCTTGGCGCGATGCGACACGGCAGTCGGGTTCCTCTTGGCTGCCTTGACGCGACGGCGTTTGGTCGACATGGCGCGATACTTCGCGCTCAGGTCTCCTGCCCACCCCAGTGTGTGTCTGTAGTGGTCAGTCAAGGGTGTGCAGGGCCAGGGTTGCCCGCACTCCCCGCATTTCGGAAGCACCCACAACAGTGGGAACAAGCCGAGGGCGATGACGGCCCTGAGTCGCCGTTTGGGCAGGTGTCGTTTCGGGATGTCGAATCGCTGCCCGATCTTGCGTGCCCTGTCGGCGAGTGGCCCGTGTGGGTACATCAGCCCGAAGCGGAGTGTGGGTGCGGTGTCGGGGTCGAAGACCCTCACGTGCACGGGACCGAAAGGACCTGGCTCGGTGTAACTATGGACAGACACGAAGAATCCTCTCTTCTTACTGTTGTTCCCTGGCTTGAGTAATGAAGGTCTGGGCTTGTTCCAGGTCGGTGGCTGCCGAAAACAGGACACCCAGTGCGTTGGTGATGTGCTCAGATGCCGCGACGATGAGCATCGGGTCGTTGCCGAACCCGATACCCGAACCCATGGCAGCGATGCGGTTGGCCAACTCTTCGGCGTTACCCGTGTGCATGTGCGCCTCACCTGCCATGGCGACGGCATTACCCACGGCCTCTGCGAGTTCATCCAACTCAGACATGAGGCAGCGCCCTCGAAAGCTGTCGGTGGGTGCGCCACAGGTTCTGGGCCTGGCGAATGAGATGCCACCTGACGGCGGGCTCGGACGCCCAGATCCCATGCGGCAGCGAAACCTTGAGGACGGGGCGGCAGCTGTCAATGTCCTTGATCGACCCCAGGTGCGAAGCGATGCCTCGGTGTCCGATCACGTCGAGATGGACGGTGTAGCTGCCGTCGATCGTGATGGCCGAGACCTGGCGCATCGACGCGGTGAACAACCCGAGCATGATCACCACAGTGGAATCACTCATCACAACCACCCTCACCCTCACCGTTGCTCTGGGCCTGGTCGCCTTCGTTGCTGTTGGTCGTGTTGTTGGTGCTTGGTTCCTCGGCCGCGTCGGATGTGGGGTCGCCATCTGCCGCCCCGTTTTCCTGCTCGCTGATGGCAGGGGCGTGGTCGCCGTGGTGGTACGGCTCGCGAAGACACCCAGGCACGGGGCAAAACAACGTCATCGGGGCGATACCCGCCTGAGCGTCGCTGATCAACGCCATCTCACGCGTCAACCCAGGCGTAGTCTCCTCAAACGCCGTCGCGATCTCGATCGCCCGAATCCTCGCGTCGTGAGGCCCGTGGGCCTGGAACGGCAACAACACACACCAAATACTCGGATCGCCTTGCGCGGCTTCGAGATTCGCTGCCGAATGATTCGGCGGGTTGACGGGCTCGGTCCACACCACGCTCATACCCTCGCGCCCACGATGCGCGAACGCAGAGTCGACCGACGTGTACCAGCCGACGGGACGCCCGACGTCGAGCAGGACACAGGTTCCGTCGTTGGCTTGGATCCCTTGGAAAGCCACCCTGGTACGTATCTCCTCGCCCGAGTCGGTGACCTCACAAAACGCGAACCTCCTGCCCCGTTGCGAACGCGCAGCGGTAGCGAGTTTCGCGTGAAGACTCATGTCTTCACACACGGGCGCGGGCGGCGGCGGGTCCTCATCGGGGGCGAGGAACTCGACATCGCAGGTACGCAAGAGCATGACAATGTTTCCCTTCTGGACTATTGGTGAATGGTGGTGGGAAGGTGGGGCGGGTGCGCAGGGCACACGGGCGAAGCACTGTTTGGGTGCAGGACGGAGAGAACCCGAAACAGCGCCACCTGTGTGTGGTGGAGGAAAGCCCCGCGACAACCCGCCCCACGCGCGCAGCCCACCTCACGAGGGCATGCGCGACTTGTGGAGAAAGCTGTGGACTAGCGCTGAACGGGAATCGACAGGGGCGGGTCATCAGGACGTTGGCCTTGATGACGAACGCAGCCTGCGACGGGGCAGTTCTGCCCAGGAACCCGACGACGAAGCTGACGCGGGAACGTGGGATCGCTGGATGCCTTACGCGCAGCGATCATCCACCACACCTCCACCCGAAGACGGTGGATAGCAGCCACGACCATGTCCTCACCACGCACTACGCCAGGCAGCGGGTGCGACAATAGGTCACGATCGGTTATCTCCTCCATGAGGAGCTCTCCGTTCTTTAGGACCGAGGCGGGGCTCGTGGTCGCCAAACTTTGAGGACCCGCCTCGGTCGTCTATTTCGTTTGGGCTGCGATCTCCTGCTGCCCAAACATCACCATCTTCAATTGTCGTCAGACTTCCCTCTAGCTCGAGAGACAACCTTTCGTAGCCAGAAGGACACGCACATCATGGCATAGCGCACAAGATTGTGTCAAATACCCTGTTGATGCTACTTTTGTTCTTGCGCCAGCCCAAGGGCGACTTCAACATGGGGAGCTGACATGGCCAAGAGCAAGAGTTCATCGCTTCGTGCGCAGTGGCTTGGTGAGCGCCTCAAGAAGGCTCGCAAGGATGCAGGTCTTACTCTTCGCGAGACAGCTGAATATTTGCAGCTCCACGAGGGCACGGTGAGTCGGTTCGAGACCGCAACATACCCCGTGCGCAAGTCGTACATCAAAGATCTTGTCGACTACTACGGAGTCTCCGATGCGCGCGAACGTGAAGCGTTGCTTCAACTGTGTGAAGACGCTTGGCGTAAGGATTGGTGGGATGGTCAAGCATCCGATGTAGAACGCGGTTTCATCGACTACACGTGGCTGGAAGCCCGCGCTGAGCGCATCTGCGCGTTCGAACCAATGCTGATACACGGCCTCCTCCAGACCGAAGCGTACGCAAGGGCAATAATCCAGTTCGCAGAAAGCGAAGAGCTGTCAGATGAAAGCCTCGAACGTTTGGTGACGTTCCGCATGTTGCGTCAAAACGTCCTCAATGGAAGTAATCCAACGCGCGTGACTTCCATCCTCGACCCCTGTGGATTGAACCGACAAGTGGGGGACCGAGACGTCATGCGTGGACAACTCTCTCACTTGCTCGAACTCAACCAGCTCAACAATGTTGAGATCTTGATCCTGCCTGCCGACACAGGGCCTCACGCAGGGATGTCGGGTCCGTTCACCCTGTTTGAGATGCCAGACCCCTACTCCGACGTCGCGTTTGTTGAAAGCCTTGTTGGACAGACCTACCTCGAGGACGATCTCAAAGTCGCGGCATTCCATCGGGCGTACGCTGAGTTGAAGACAGTGGCCTTGAACCCCAATGAGACCAACAAGGTCATAAAACAATCCCTAAAGGACATAGAGTGACCCCGCAGACATCCACAAGCATCGCAAAAGTCGCAAGCTCATGGCGCAAGAGCACCCGCAGCCCAAGCCAGGGTGGAAGCTGCGTTGAAGTCTCGCTGCGGCGCAAAAACCCACGGAAACCCAACGATGAAACCCAACACTGACACCAGAACCTGGCGCAAGAGCACCCGTACGGGCAGCGGCGGCGGATCCAACTGCGTCGAAGTAGCCCTCCTGAACAAATCGTCGAAGCATGCAATCAATGAGCACCGACACTGACCCCCGAACCTGGCGTAAAAGCACCAGAAGCGATAGCGGCCCTGGCCAGTGCGTTGAAGTCGCTGTGTGGCGCAAGAACAGTCGAAGCGGTAGTTCAGGTGGTGGTGACTGTGTCGAGGTAAAGCTGACCGCTAAGCTTTCGCGTGCCCACTGCTGTGAGAGTTCTTCGGCGTCGTCGAGCAATTGATCGATCTGGCTTTGGTCCATCCCAAGGTCTTTGACCATTTTGTACGTCAAACCCATCTGCGCGGGCATGGCGTCTTCGGGCGCGATCTCTTGCAGCAACTCGTCTTCGCCGAGCACGCCGCGCACCAGCCCCTCCCAAATCAGAGGCCGAAACTCCACACTGCCGTCCTCGAACGCCTCCCCGCACTCCTTGATGAACGCGGCCACCGCATCACGACTGCTGTCTGCGGCGAATCTCTTCTCGGCAGCCATGTAGAACGCCGCGGCCAGCAGCATCGTGGAGTTGTCCCACGTGACATTCGCCAGATTCGCGCCCTTGTCCTTCGCCTCGTCAAAGCGCCCGTGAAGACTTGCCCGCAGGACAGCTCGGTACCTGATTTTGCGACTCACTCCCCGATTCTCCACATGCGATGACCTACTGTGCGTCGGGCGCTCAGGATTCGGCGAGCGTCGCCGTGTCTTGGAGGTAGTTGTTGAGTCGCTCCTTCGGTTAGGAGGTCCACTGGTCGACAAGCGCCTCGGCGTCATCAAGAACACGCGCAACGTCAGTGGCACTCATCTCGGCGTCTTGCACGATCTTGTACGCCAACAGCATCTGCGTCGACTGTTGGTCCTCTCGCGACACTTCCTCAAGAAGCGACTCCTCACCGAGAACCCCCCTGGTCACCGCCTCGGCAACTAGTGGCTTGATCGGGGTAGGCGAGTCGGCGTAGTTCTGCTGAGCCTCAGCAACAAATGCCTTCACCGCAGTGCGGCTTTCATCTGCGGCGAACCGTTTCTCGGCCAACAGGGCGAACGCCGCCGTCACCAGCAGGCCCGAATCCTGCCACGTCACCTCGCCTTGCGCCTTGTTGAGTCGCTTCGCGGTAGAGGCATCCCCGTTGAGCATCGCCTCGAACACCTGACGATATTGCGTCCTAGTCGACATTGCGTTGTCCTTTTCGTAGCTGCCTGCGTTGCCTGGTGGACTTGAATAGCACGACACGCGAAGAGCCGATGGACCTTCTTAACGTCGACGAGAAATGCACGGCCGACGTCCCACGCGAACGCGAAGCTTACGTCCATGCCTGGCATCTCCAGCAGCTTCGCAAGGCGCGCAAACTCAGCCAACGGGTAGTGACCCCTAGACTCTTTTGGGGTCAACACGGCGCGCGAGTCCCTCCAAGGGGTGGATATCACCACAAATAAGGCAAAACGGCCATGCACACGAAATGCCACACATGTGGCAAGTCTCGGGGCTCTTGGGCGCTAGCAACGCGGACGCTCCATCACGTAGATGGGCATCGCAGCAGGCACCTTGACTCGGGGTGTCATCATCGCGGTTACCACTTGGCACCGATGACGGAAGGCGACAGAAGCCAGGGTCTGACGAAGCTATGGTTTGGTCAGTCTCTCTCCGCGCTAGCGGGCGAGCCCAACCAGAACCTGGCACGTTGCCCTTAACCCCTAATCGCGTTGAAAGGACGAGCAATGGGTGCATTCACTGATTCTCTGGACGCCCTAGAAACTTCCGTGGACTCCGAAAAGGGGGTCGTCAATGTGACGGTAGCTCGACGAGGCGAGACGCGAGTGACGATAAATGCACGAAGAAGCAGAAACTATGATGAAGAGACGTTCGCCGACGAGGTTGAAACAGCGGTCTGTGCCGCTTGGAACGAAGCGAAACTCGCGCTAGACGACGCGATCCGCGAACGACGGCGCACACGCGGCCTCGATAGCGACCCCGATATGTCAACGGCTCGTAGGTCTGCCATGCACGCTGAGATAGAAAATCTGGAATGTCGGAGTACCTCTAGCCGTGGACTAGTGGACGCATACGTAATCGGGAACGCGGAGTTGTTCATTGTCGTTAACAAGAACGCCGTACGCGATACGAACGTGCCGACCGAAACACTCGAATTGGACCTTAACGAGGCCATCCAGCATGCACATGCAACTTGGTCGGCGTCGGTGATGCGAATCTGTCAACGCTACAACTCCTAGCGATAACACCCCTCGAAAGGCCAAAGCCATATGAAGTACAAAGGTGACAACCTCAAAGCCGATCTAGACAATGCTTGGGAAGCAGTCGTCAAATCATTCCCCAGAATGGCCGAAGACTACTGTGATGCAAACCATGCCGTGCACTGGACCAAGGACATTAACGATCTTGACATCAAGTTTCTAACGAATTGGTGCAAGCTTCGAGACGAGGCCGAGTACATATTCGCAGATGCGGCGAACAATCTACACGACACGGCATCTGCTCTGTGTGAGGCGCTTAAGGACTTCGCGAAGGCAGATTCCGATGCCGCCGACAAGCTGAACGATGCGCGGTCGGAGTTCGGCGACAAGGTGCCGTCCATGGCGAAGACCACGATTCCATTGAGTGGGCACTACTATGCGAGTAACGAGTACTACGAGCCTAAGACTCCAAAATTCGACTATGACAGTAACGCGCCCACAATTCATGAACTAATGGACAAGGCTAATACCCTTGAAGATAAACTCTATGATCTCGTGTGTGATGAAATGGGCTGGCCTGACGGGTGGGTACAAAGTTGGGTCTCCCGCGACTCGTCGGCCGACTCCGCCGATCCCACAGAAAAAGAAACAGGGATAAAGCCTGCACTCAAGAAGGCGCTCAAATATAACCCTTCAAAGCTAGGAACCGCGCTGGGGGCTATTAACAGCGTTGGCGATTCGGGTATGCAGCCGTTTAATAAATTCTCGATGGAAGTCGACAATGCTAAGGACGGTTTGAACCCAGATGTATGGGACAGCAAGGCTGCTACCGCATTTCGGCATGATTTTCTGAACGCATATCCAGATATTGCTGACACCCATGTAATGATCGTTGGAACGCTCGCTGGGGCACTTAAAGGGTATCATCAGGCGCTTGAAGACACACATAATACAATTGACGACGCGCTTGATGCCGCAATTAAGGCCTGCGATCAGAAGCTCGTGAGCCAGGATACGTACGCCAAGGGGTTGTTGACCGCGGTGTTGTCGGCTGTGATAACCATAGCTGGAGCTGTATATAGCGGTGGTGCCACACTTTCCTTTACACTCGCGGGCCAGGGTGTCAGCATTGCATCGGCTGCACTCACCAGTGGTGGATCGACTCGTAAAGAGATACACTCCAATATCCTGAGCACGATTCACACAGCAAAGAAGAAGCTTGATGAGTTCGATGACGAGCTCGCGAAGAGCCTCAAAGAGGATTACGGCAACGTATCTGGTAATCGGCACAACCCCGACATGAAGGTCGATCTCCCGCGACCGAGTTTTGTAGGGTATGGTGCAAAGCCGTTCTAAATTTCTTAACGTGCTCACACGAGGATTAACAGTGGATACCAATGATCAAGCAGGAGATGCTTCCAAGGCCCTACCCAAGAAACCCAAGGTTCCTAAGCTTGTTGTGTGGGTAGCTGTTGGTGTCGTGCTAGTGACTGGAATATCCGTAGCTATTTTGTCGTCTGGTCTCGGCCTCTTTGACGGGGCGTCTACTGGCATACCTGGTGCCCATCATTCGTCGAATGACTCCAAAGATGGCACGTACAAGAGCACAGGCAATCTATGCTCGTCTTTTGATACTAAACTATATCGAAAAGTAGTCGGGGAAGAACCTAAGACTACGGGAAGCACGAAAGACGGCTCGAACTCAGGTAAAGAAGCTTACTGCGCGCTTACTTCTGACGATAAGAGCTCACATTATAGATACTTTCAGCTGGCCATTCGGGCACGCGTATATCAGTCGCCTAGTGTCGCAAAAAGCGATTTCCAGGATGCGCTGGGGCTGACAGACGTGCCTGTGAGCAGCATGGATCCGATAAGTGGTCCGTGGCAGCAGGGCGCCATATATGTCGCGAAGAACGTTGACCAGTATTTTATGTTCATTCAAGATGACAATCTTACGGCGGGGATAGTTCAAGCAGCTCGACCCTTTTCTGAACTATCGAAGTCTGATGCGCTCAAGATGATGCGAACATATGCCGAACAAGCACTCAAAGCTCTGAAGAAGTAGTCACGGGATGGACCTGACTCGCGTGGGATCCTGTGAGGTACATCGTGCTGGTCGTTGACGTGACCACGATGGGGCCTACAGCTCAACCAACGACAGTTGGCCAAGGAGATGCACGTGTCGCAGCCTCGCGTCCACGAGATCGAAAACGGCAACATCGGCAAGATCGGTGTTGACGTGCTGCGCGCCTACGTGGCGGCGCTGGGCGGGAAGATGGAGATCACCGCCCATATCGACGGCAACACTTACCGCATGGCCTAATCGGTCACGGTCGATGAGGTGTGCTGAAATACGTCGGCCCTTTCGATGGCGGCGTGGCAGAAGGCCGCCACCTCCTCGACGCCTGGCTGACCCTCGCTGACGATGGCGTAAATGATCAATATGGACAGCGCGATGATCTCGTTGGGCTCCAGGTCGTCCCCCAGTTCCCGATCCCCGCGGATCCACAGAATGATGGCCTCGATCTCGGGTGCGTCGAGCTCCTCGCCCGTGGCGCCGAAGCGTTTGGTCAGCTCGTTCACGTATGGGGCGATGAGGTCGGAGTCGCCGTCGGGTGGGAACTTGCCGTCGACCGCCTCGGCCAGGGCGCCGCTGAGCAGCGCGATGAATCGGTCCTTGGTAATTCGCACCATGACGTCGGGAGGCAACGACACGTCCTCGGCCGCGAACGATGCGACAAGCCGCACTTCATCTTCGGAGTAGGTCATGAACGCTCACTGTAGGGGCCTTCGGGCTGGGGGGTTGAGCTTGGCGCCGTCGTGCCAGTTTCGTCGCGCACCCGTTCCACTCCCGAGTACACATTGCACTGTTTGTCGCGGATGAAGCCCGCCAGGGTCATGCCCCAGCCCGCCGCCAGGTCGACGGCGAGGGTGGTGGGGGCGGAGACCGCCGCCACGACGGGGATTCCCGCCGTCGCGGCCTTCTGGACGATCTCGGCGCCCGCGCGGCCGCTCACCATGAGGACCTT